>PFTO01000116.1:2041-33359 GCA_002789615.1 Acidobacteria bacterium CG_4_9_14_3_um_filter_49_7
TGTTTTGCTCAACCTTGCCTTCACCTCAACCTCAGCCTTTTTCCGCATCCCTGTCTTTTTCCAAACCCATCACCCATCACAGTGCCGGAGGCACGGCATCACTCATCACTGCGGCAAAGCCGCTCTCCCAATCCCATCACAATGTCGTACAATAATTGGGATAACGACATGGAGCATAGATGACATTGACATATCAGACTTATCAGATAACCGTGGCGGATATTGTGCTGCAGGCGACGCGAAAACCAATCAAACACCTGCGCATCAGGGTATGTCCACCGGATGGCCGGGTGAAGGTTTCGGTTCCCACCGGAATGGGGGAGAATTTTGTGCGTCGCGCAATTTTGTCAAAGCTGGAATGGATACGGAAGCACCGGTTCCAGATGTCCGGGCGGCCCCCCAGAAAGCCGATCCAATATGTCAGCGGTGATACGATCCGGTTTCATGGAAGAGATTGTGAGTTGAATGTGGTGGAGCAGAGGGGCAGACCCTATGTTGTTTTGCGGGGGAAGGAGCGCATCTGCCTGTTTGTGAGGCCCGGCAGCGATGCAGACATTCGCCGGAAGGTGATGGAAGACTGGTACCGAAAAGAGCTGAAAGCCGCCATCCCTCCCCTGATGAACAAGTGGCAGCGGATCATGGGTGTCCGGATAAGTGAATGGCGGATCAAGCGGATGAAAACACGTTGGGGCACCTGTAATGTTCGGGCAAGGCGCATATGGATCAACCTGGAACTCATTAAGCAATCTGCCCATCTACTGGAATTCATTATCGTACACGAGTTGACGCATTTGCTGGAACCATCCCACAATGGCCGGTTCAAAGCACTCATGGATGTCAATATGCCGGATTGGCGTCAACGTCAGAAAGAACTGAAGCGGGCGGTCCTTTGGACCGAGTGGGCGGTGGATAGTGAATAGTGGATGGTTCAAAGACAAAGAACTGAAAAATAGAATACTTTTTCTTTATAAATTTGTCTTCTACATTTCCTCCATTTTCTGGCGGATGGCATTTTCTGTTTTTTCGGCTACGACAGCGGGTTTGACGCCTTTTGTGGATATCGGGGGTAAAATGTGGAGCGTAACCGGCACACGGCGGGGCATTTTCTTTCCGGTTTCAGCGGATTCAAAGGCCCCCTGAATCACCACAGGTATCACCGGGCATTCGGTGGCGACGGCGATGATGGCAAAGGTTTTCTTGAATTCGCCTACCTTTCCGGTCCGTGTACGGGTGCCTTCGGGGAAGATGGCGAGATGACGGCCCTGTTTCAGAATTCCTGCCATTGTGGGAATGGCTTTTCGCAGCCGCATATTCGGGCTGGTAAGCATGACCTGGGCGGTTTTTGCAAACCAGCGGCGGAATCGGGAGTTGAAGTACTTGTCTTTGGCAATGAACCAGATGTTTCGTCTTGTTTTGGAGGGAAGTGCACAGGAAAGCAATGCCGGGTCCAGGTAGCTCTGGTGGTTCAGGGCAAAGAGGACGGGTGTATTGTCAGCGGGTAAATGTTCAATACCGGTCACGCTCAGGTGGAAGTAGAATCGTACCAGTGGCACGAGCGGGATAAGACCAACAGGCAGTAGAAAGGAGTGCCCGGCTGAAAATTCATTTGTTGACTGGTCTAACAGTTTTTCCCACATTGTATCGCCAGCCTACAGGGCTTTCCCGAGATAGAGCGCCAGACCGGAAAGCCTGTTTATCCAGATACGGAAGTCTTCCGGGGACAGGGACTGTTCCCCGTCGGAAAGCGCGGTTTCGGGTGATGGGTGAACTTCAACCATGACACCGTCAGCACCGGCCGCAGCGGCAGCCAGCGAGAGCGGTAGTACGACATCTGCTCGGCCTGATCCATGGCTGGGATCCACAATGACAGGGAAGGGGGTCAGGTGTTTCAAGAGTGCGATACCGTTCAAGTCCAGAATATTTCGAAAAGCGGGATCAAATGAGCGAATGCCCCGTTCGCACAGAATCAGTTGCTCATTTCCGGCATTGGCTACATATTCAGCAGCGTACAAAAATTCTTTAATGGTAGCGGCCATACCTCTCTTCAGAAGCACGGGTTTCGCCTGTTGTCCCACTTCTTTCAACAGTTCGTAAGATGCCATGTTTCGGGAGCCGATCTGCAGTGCGTCGGCGTATTGGGAGACTTTGTCCAGATGTTTCAGGTCGGTCACTTCTGTTACCAGGGGGATTTTCAATTCATCGGCGGTTTGCCGCAGCAGTTTCAGGCCGTCTTCTCCCAGCCCCTGGAAGGAGTATGGGGAGGTCCGGGGTTTGAACGCACCGCCCCGAAGGAGCTTCACTGAGCTGCCGGAGAGCATATCGGTGATTCCGGACATCTGCCCGCTGTTTTCCACTGCACAGGGCCCTGCAGCAAGAAGAAAGTGATTCCCTCCAACGCGGGTTTCCCCGATGCTTACGATGATGCCTTCTTTTTTCCAGTCCCTTGTATATTGAAGCTTATCCAAATAATCCCTCTTTCACCTGCCATTCTAAGCAAATTTTCACGCAATTCCAACCCCAAATACTATTGATGAATGGTGTCGACAATCCGCTTAAGAGGAGGCACAGGTTTTTCAGACAATTGGAAGGCCCCTCGAATCATCTCGGCAATTTCACCCGGGTCTCTGCGGGGTGTACTGAAATAAAGTGTAGCTACCGGGTCTTTGGCTTCAATCCGGTCTCCCCTTCGGACATGCAGTTGAATCCCTGCCCCATAATCCAGTGTGTCTTCTTTTGCCAGACGCCCTGCCCCGGAGTAAACGGCGGCTTCCCCGATGGCCTGTGCGTAGATTTGGGAAATATAACCAGCTTTCCCCATTACAATGTCCATCCTGGAACTTGCCTGTGGAAAGCGGCTGAAATCGTCAATTACGGCGGCATCCCCTCCGCTGTATGCGACCCATTCCCGGAATTTAGCCAGGGCCCGGCCATCCTCCAGTACTTCGTTTGCCATGGCCTCTACGTTCCCGGTTTCACCGGAGAGGCGCAGCATTTCACTGACAATTGCTGTGCTGATCTCAATCAGGTCATTCACATGTTTCCCCTTGAGTACATCAATGACTTCCATCATTTCCAGGGCATTCCCCACCATGTAGCCAAGGGGATCATCCATGTTGTCAATGAGGGCACAAACTCTGATGTTGCGGATGGGTGCCATGGATATCAGCCAGGACGCCAGTTCCCTTGCTTCCTGTTCCGTCTTCATGAACGCGCCGTTTCCGAATTTTACGTCCAGTACTAGCCCGTTGGCCCCGCAGGCCAGTTTTTTGCTCATGATGCTTCCGGTAATCAGTGGAATGGAATCAACAGTGGCGGTGACGTCTCTCAGGGCGTACAGCCTTTTGTCGGCTGGAGCAATGGTTTCGGTCTGCATGGAGTTGGCAATTCCGATGTCGTTCAGGGAGCGGACGAAGGCAGCCGTGTCCAGTGTTGTGCGAAACCCTGCGATAGCGTCCAGCTTATCAATGGTGCCGCCGGTGTGTCCCAGTCCTTTACCTGAGTACATGGGGACCTTCAGTCCCAGAGTTGCCGCCATGGGGGCGATAATCATGGTGATTTTGTCTCCAACTCCGCCTGTACTATGTTTGTCACATGTAAACCCACTGACCTTGGAAAGGTCCACGACCTCGCCGGAATTCATCATGGCTTCGGTGAGCCAACGGGTTTCGTCCCTGTTCATTCCCCGGATGTAGGTGGCCATGAGGAAGGCGGCCGCCTGGTAGTCCGGAAGGGTCTCGTTTCCAATTCCACCGATGAGAAGGTTCATTTCTTTCCGGGTCAGTGACTCACCATCCCGCTTTTTTCGAATAATGCTTACCGGATCCATCAGCTCAACTCATTGAGGAAGGATTTTCCCGGAAGGGTATGGGATATGTCGAAATTGTCCAGAACCGTTGCCGCGATATCGGTAAAGCAACTTCTTTCCTTCAAAATGCTATTGCCTTTCAGACCCGGGCTGTACATCAGCAGCAGAACCCGCTCCCGAGTGTGGTCAGTTCCCCGAAAGGAAGGATCACAGCCATGATCCGCAGTCAGAATCAGGAGGTCATCTTCAAGGAGATATTTGTTCATGTATTTCCCCAGTTCCTGATCAAAGGCCTCCAGGGCGTCTCCGTAGCCCTGAACGTTTCTCCTGTGACCGTACAGCATGTCGAAGTCCACCAGGTTGGCAAAAATGAATCCGCTGTCCATTTCTCCTTTCATCATTTTCAGTGTGTCCCTGCAGGACTCGACGTTGTTGTGAGAGTGAATGGAATGAGTGATGCCACGCTTCACAAACATGTCTTCGATTTTACCAATGGCACCAACCTTAATCTTTGCTTTTGTCAGCAGGTCCAGGGCGGTCGGGTAGGGAGGTTCCAGCGCAAAATCCCGACGGTTTTCCGTTCGAACATAACCGGTTTTGCTCTTTACGAACGGACGGGCAATGATCCGGGCAACCGCATGCTGACCTGTCATAATTTCATTTCGTGTGATGTCGCAGATTCGGTACAATTCTTCCAGCGGAACCACATCTTCATGCGCGGCAATCTGGAACACCGAGTCTCCCGATGTATACACAATGGGTTTTCCAGTGCGAACGTGCTCATCACCCAGTTCCTGAATGATGACTGTACCGGAAGCCGGTTTGTTACCCAGGTAACCGTAACCGGTTTTTTCAGTGAACGCATCCATGACTTCTTCCGGAAACCCGTCAGGGTATTCCGGGAAGGTCTGGTGATTGATGATTCCCATGAACTCCCAGTGCCCGGTGATGGTGTCTTTACCGGGGGAACATTCCCGCATGGTGGTGGCATAGGCACCGGGGACCTGTTTTTCGGCTATGGTCTGAAAGGGCCGAAGCTTCCCCAGCCCCAGTTTTTCCATATTTGGAACAGAGAGTCCGCGAATCTGGTCGATATGTCCCAGCGTATCGGCTCCGGCATCCCCGAAGCTCGCTGCATCCGGCATTTCGCCGATTCCAACACTGTCCAGAACCATCAGGATAATGCGGTTGAATTTCACTTGATGCCTCCTTTCCCAAGGACAGTGGTGCTGTTTCCGTGGTCGTCGTAGGCGCGAATGATCACGTCTTTAATTCCTGCGATATCTGCATGGTAGCTTTCGTTTCCGCTGTCCGGGATGCCGTCGTCCGGCCAGACTTCCTGCCACTTTTCTCCACCGTCAGTTGAAATTTCCACCTTTGCCACAACTGAGAGGCTGTCCCGGACTGTAAATGCCAGTTTCCCCCCTGTCGGGGCCTGAAGCGTGATAGTGGGTGAGGTGTGGTCCACCCTAAACCAGCGGCCCTTCCCTGAGTCTGTCCCGGCATCGGGGTAGTTTTCTTTTGAGTCAGAGACGGTTACCTGAAACCGATACCGGCCTTCCGGTATGCGGTGGGTATCCATGGAATACAGTGCGGTTTCGCTGTTCTGTTTCAAAGTGAGTTTCCGTCCGCTGGCGGACTCCAGCACAAACGTAAAGCGAAGTTTGTCATTATTCGGGTCACTTGCCCGTGCAAGTACAGCCTGCATGCCGGGTCGAAATCCTGTTTTCATACCGGTGGGTGGAACCAGTTTCCCCATTGCCGTTTCAGCCTGTGCGGGGATAAATGCGTCCGGATTTGTTGCTGCGGTTTTCGCTGCAAAAATTCCTGATGGCAGGGTTGAGACAGCGTTCAGGACCGGCGGCAAATTTGTTTCCCGGTAGTAAAAGCGAACACCGGTCACTGTGGCAGTGGTCCCAGGGTCCTGGCTGATCAGTCGCGCCTGCCACTGAACGAGTGTCGTTGCTGGCAGTTCGGGAGTCTGTCCGTTTTCGATTTTCTGCCAGCTGCTCCAGGTTGCGTCAGGGCTTGCGGAGTTTCCTGCTCGAACCAGAAATTCCGTTCGGGAACCCCGCGGTGCCGTACTGTCAAAATAGAAAGCGCCCCAGTGAGTTGGTTTCCCGGCATCGAAGGGGACAGAGGTGAATGTGCCGGAAAGCGCAAAATTCTTTTCAATGTGGTAGATTTCTCCCGGATTGGCTGTTGCCAGCAGTATAGAATTGTTCATTTGAACAAAGCGAATAATCTGCCCGCAATCTACTTCTCCTGAAATTGTGAGTTCATGCTGTTTACCGGTGTCGATGGTGAGCAATTTCCCGCTGTGGCCGGTACCCACGAGAATATTTCCCCCCTGTTGTGTGAAAGAAAAAGGCGCCATGGTAGAAAACTGTATGCGGGTCTCCGGTACATTTTGACTGTCTACTGTTACAATTCCACCTTTCAGAACGGAAGCAGATTTTACTTCCTGGGCAGGTTTTACTTTGGGAGGTGTCTGTTCCTTGACCTTCCCATTGAAACAGGCCGCGTAGAGCAAGCCGTTGACCTCCACAATATCCTTGATCTCGGAAAAGGGTGTATCGGTGAGGAGAAACGGTTTTCTGTCCGGATGGATTTCAAGGAGATACCCGGAAGGGGAGGTTCCTGCCACAATCCGGCTGTCGGTAACCAGAAGGGATTCCACGTGGGTGTCCACATCCTTCGCCAGCACCGTTACCAGGAAATTTCGATCCAGCTTCAGTACAGAGCCCGGCAGACCGGTAGCTACATAGATGGAGTCCCCATGACTTACCATTCGCCAGATGTACTTGCCTTTCTTCAAAGTCAGTTTTTCGGTTGTTTTACCGGTTTCCCGGTCAACTTCGTAAATTTTGCCCGAAGGGGACAGACTGGCATACAGTTTCCCCCGGTACAGGCAAATTGCATAGACCGTTCCTTCTTCGAAGTGAGTCAGGAGTTTGGCTTCTCCCAGGCCGGTTTTATAGCGATAGATCTTGCCCTTTTCTCCGGCTGCAACAAAGAGGTTTTGTCCGTCCGAACAGATATCCCAGATGTAGGTTTCGTTCATTGACACTACTTTTTTCAACTGGTGGGACATGACGATTTCACCCTGGCTGTTCAACGCAACGCCGTTCAATTCCCCCTTTTTAAAAGAAGAAAAACTGTGAACAGAGTTTACCTGCACCGGGCCAGCGACAACCGAGATTGATATCAAGAGTATAGTCAATGCCTTCAATTCAGCCCTCCACAATGATGCCGGCAAGTTCCAGCCGGTAAAGATTAAATCGACGCTCCGCATTTCGGGATTCACAGAACGCCACCAGAAAATCGCCGTCAAAAAATTTTGGAGCAATAACGCGCCCTTCCATTTCATTACTTCCCTTCTGTTTATACAAAACTTTCACGCGATAACGCCTTGCAATCGCGAACTGAAGGATTTCCATTCTGTCTTCCAGAGACATTGTACCTTTTTTTTCGATTTCCAAGGGATGTTCTCCCTGTCCGGCTGGACGAAATTCCGGTTGATTCTGATTCATCCCGGATTCGGGGAAAATCTGTAATTTGTTGAACAACTCCATCAACTTTGGATGGTTATCATTCTCTTCTGCCGCAAGGCGAACAGCCAATTCTCTGAGAAAAGCAGTGATTTCATCCATGTCTACGCGGTGAAGTGGTATGAAGTCCCCGCTGACGTCCAGTTCTGGAATCAGCCCCTTTTCAACCAGCAGCCGTTTCAGTTCCCGGGGCTTCTTAGTCCCGTGGAGGGCAATGAGCCGTTCTTCTTCGTGGAAAATGTATCGAGAAACCTCGTCCAGAGAGGCAATTCTCTCTTTCAGATGGTCCGTCCGGCAAAGCAGGACAGGATATCCCGATAGAATTCTCACTTCCCCGAATCTTTCAAAGGTGTCCCGAATCATGAGTTTCAAGTCAGGAGGGCACTGAGCGGAATGAGTTTCAACAAACGAAATCAGGTCTTCCTCTCCCATATTCTGTTTTCGGGCGTGAATCAGGGAGCAGGAATTAAAAACAAAATGAAAAACCTGGTCAAAAGATTCCAGGAGTGTTACCCGGGCCAGGGTGTTCAGGACTTCGTCTGAAATATTCTGTTCCGCAAGAATGCGAAACCCCGGCAGCACGAAAAAATCTTTTCGTGGGGCTGGTTGAAATGTTACTTTTCTGCCCTCTATGAATTGGATGGAAATATCGGTGAATACGAAGTGCTCCGGATCAACAGCTTTAATAAAATCACATAGCTGAAGAATTTCCCAGTATGTGTCAGGCAAGTCGAACCGGGACCGGTCCATCAGTGTGCATCCTCCGGTGGTTTTCCCAGCTGCGACAAGATCTGAAAACACACTGCCGGGAACATTGGCTGCCATGTATTTAAAAAGATTGGTGTAGAAAAAGTCACGGCTGGGTAGCGGCTCGGGGATTTGTATCCGGTTCTCTCCTTCCCCTGGCAGCAGGCTTCTGGATGCCAGCATGAAGTCATATAGAATCGAAAATACGTCCATGGGGATTTGACGGTTCAATTTTTCAGAAACATATTCCACCATCCGTTTCCCCGGAGTCAGATCGTGGAGGCAGCGGGTCTTTTTCATCAAGATTCCGTTGGTCAACGCAATGTATGCGGCATAGGCAAGATGGCCGGATAACAATTCCCTCTGGCCCACCTGCTCAGAACCAATATCCAGTTCCTCTATTACTTTCCTGACCTCCTCCGGGAAGTGAACGACACCGGTTTCGTCCACCGCAAAGAATCCAAAAGAGCGAAACTGTTCCAGTTCATCCTCACTGCATGAGCAGGTTTCCAGTATCCTTTTCAGTTTCTTAATGTCTGCCGGTTTCAGTTTTGAGAAGGCGTTTCGGATATTGTCTTCATTTGTGAGGTGGGGAAGAATTGTTTTCAGCAAAACAGTTGTGTTTCCAGCCAGATCTGTTCCGTTATCGAGATAGGCACATTGAATTTCCCGAATAACCGCGATGTCACGCAGTTGTGAGCCGCTCAACTTATTGATCAGTTGCTTGTAGTCCATAATGGTCTCCGTGTTCTATTGTGTATCGATATCCCTGTTCTGAAAGAAAAATCTGTCTGTTTCGAGCGAATTTAACTTCCACGCTCCGGTCTGTAACCAACGTGTAGAAAACGGCTTCGTTCAGCCCGGGTTTGGGTCGCAATACACGTCCCAACCGCTGGGCCTCCTCCTGCCGAGAGCCGAAAGTGCCGGAAATTTGAATTGCCACATTGGCGTCCGGGAGATCCACCGCAAAGTTAGCGACCTTGGACACTGCCAGTTGACGGGTTTCTCCCTTCTTAAATGAGGCAAAGATATCATCCCTCTCTCTCTGGGGTGTCGCGCCGGTGATGATGGGAATGGCAAAGCGTTTGGAAATCTCCTTCAATTGCTTCAGGTATTGGCCGATAATCAGCACATTGTCATTCCTGTGTTTTTCCAGAAGATGTGCGACCACGGGCAGTTTCATCGGGTTTTCCGACGCAATTCGAAAAGCCTGCCGATTGTTCGCCATGCTGTAATCATATGAAATCGATTCAGCAAGTGGTACCCGAATCTCCACGCATTGCGCTTCTGCAATGAATCCCTGCCGCTCCAGGTCTTTCCATGGGACGTCAAATTTTTTCGGACCGATCAACGCAAAAACGTCCTTCTCATTTCCATCTTCCCGCACCAGCGTGGCGGTCAGTCCCAGACGCCGTTTGGCCTGAAGGGAAGAAACTGCGCGAAATACAGGGGCCGGCAGCAAATGGACTTCATCATAAATAATCAATCCCCAGTTTCGGGAGTCGAAAATTTCAAAATACTTGAAATCGTCGTCCCGGGATTTCCGGTATGTGAGAATCTGATAGGTCGCCACGGTCACCGCCTGTACGTTCTTGTTTTCTCCGCTGTACTCGCCCACCTGTTCCACAGTCAGATTTGTGCGCTCCACCAGTTCCTGTTTCCATTGCTTCAACGCCGTCGTATTTGTCGTTAGTATCAGAGTGTTTGCTCTGACTCTTTCCATAATTCCGATTCCGACAATGGTTTTTCCGGCACCACAGGGCATAACCACTACGCCGCTTCCACCTTCCGCTGAACCGCCGGCGTGAAAGATGTCCACGGCAGTTTCCTGATAGGGCCGCAGCCGCAATTTTTCCGGATCAATTTCTATATTAAGCGGGTCGCCTTCTTCATAGCCGGCAATATCACGGGCTGGAAATCCCAGCTCCATCAGTACCTGTTTTACGTCTCCCCGGGACGCCGGGTTCACATAAATCCGGCCATCTGACACGCGGGTAATGTGATCCGCCATTGGATCAAAATAGAGTACGCGCCGGTACGTATCCGGATCTTCGATGTCCAGGTAAAAGCCGCTTTCACCACGTTTTAGAATTACCTTCCCGAAGGCATGATATTCTTCCTCAATTTCCTTCAAAAGTGTATGGGAAATCGGATACTTGCTCCACTCCTGCAGAAAGGAGACAATCTTTTCGTAGCCCACTCCACAGGCAGCGGCATTCCAGAGTGAAATAGAGGTAATCCGGTATGTGTGAATATACTCCGGAGATTTTATCATCTCTGAAAAAGTGCCGAGAAAGCCCCTTACTTCCGGATAGGCCGGATTCTGAACTTCAGCCAGAATCGTTCTGTCAGACTGGATAATAAGCGGGTTTTCCATCTATCTCCCTCGCAGAGCACTGCGTTCTCTTTAATCGTTTTGACTGAGTCGGGCACGGGCATACTCACAACCATTATATGTGTTTTTTGTTGACATAAAAAGGCAATTTTCCTATGATATTTACAAATCACTGTGTCGAGGAGAAAAAAATATGAATATTGGAGTTATTTCATTGAATGAAGGGAACTTTCAGGCCCCTCCCGCTCCCCCATCCGCCGGACCAACGCCGCCGCCTCCACCCCCGGAGAGCCCAACACAGGGTGGCGCCGCAGGCGAAGTAAATGTCCTGATGGTGGTTCTGGCCTATTTTGGAATTCTCTGTCTGATCCCGTTTTTCGCGGAAAAGGACGACGAATTTGTGCAGTACCATGCCCGCCAGGGCCTGACCCTGTTCCTTGCAGAAATTGTTATTTTTGTGATCCTGATGATCCTTTCTGTGATTCCGCTTCTTGGATGCGTTATCATGATCCTTGAATTGTTTTTCTGGCTCGGCGTACTGGTCTACCACATCCTCCTGATGGTGAAGGCTTCCAAGGGTGAGAGAACCAAGGTTCCATACATCTCCACCTATGCCGAACGCTGGTTCAAGTAAACCAAAGGGGGGCCACGGCCCCCTTTTTTTTCTGTTCTGGGCGCTTTTTTGCGCTCTTTTGCTGTTTATCCTCACTGATAATGCCCGCCCGCCCGGGGATCAGAAAATGGTCAGATGGAGTGTCGCGGCTCTGGATCACTACAAGTCATCCGTCTCCCGCCCACTGGCATCCCACAATGTCCGTTTCTGCCGCTTCCATCCCAGTTGCTCTGTCTATGCCAGAACGGCGCTTCTTCGCTTCGGCTTTCTCAAAGGCAGTGCCCTGGCCTTTGTTCGTATCCTGAAGTGCAATCCCTTCTATGGGCATCCCCCCATAAAAGATCCCGTACCTTTGAAGAGAAGTGTTCTGTGATTCTGTGTTCAGTGTTCTGACCGGAAAAAGACAAGTTTAAGCAACAAGAAAGGGCCCCTGATTTTTCACCATGTTATACTCTTTATAGTCAGTTCAGGGAGGAAGATGGTGTCGAAATCCAGATTGTTGTTCTTTCAAGGTTTGCTGTTCGCGACGGCTTCTCTGTTGTTTATGGTGACTTCCTGCAATTCAAGCTCGTCTTTCCAGAATGGTGATATTATTTTTCAGGAATCCCTGTCTTCCCAGAGTAAGGCATTGCGACTGGCAACCGGATCTCCGTATACCCATGTGGGGATGTTGTTCAAGTGGAAAGGTAATTGGGTTGTGTACGAAGCGGCACAGCCGGTAAGAATGACGGAGCTGACAAGGTGGCAGTGGCACGGGAAAAACGGGCATTACGTGGTGAAGCGTCTGAAAAAACCAGTTTCGCAAATAAAGATGGAAAAGCTCAGAAAAGCTGCCCGCGCATGGTTTGGTACTCCTTACGATCTGAAATTCCAATGGTCAGACAGGCGCATGTACTGTTCGGAATACGTGTGGAAGTTGTATAAACGGGTTTTGGGAATTGAACTTGCCACACCCGCAAAATTCAAGGATTTTGATTTCAGCAAACCGGCTGTTCAAAAAAAGCTGAAAGAACGTTACGGGACGGAATTCCCTGCAGACGAGACAGTGGTGGCCCCGGTGCAACTGTTCAATTCAAGACTTCTGAAAACAGTTTTCGTGAAACGTCATTTGTGAAGTGAGCAGGACTGCCCAATCCCTGTTCTTTTCCCTTTGCAAGTTACAAGTCACAAGTCACGATTCTCTTTCTGCGCCTCTTCCTCCTCCCCCAACCCCTACTCCTACAGCCCCACCGTGGACGGCGGGCCTTGAATTGTGTAGAATGAGCGGGCCTATGGAAGGGGAAAAATATGGAATTTGTATACATCATTCGTTTCGGAGAAATATGGATCAAGGGCAAAAACCGCCGTTTCTTTGAACAGGCACTGGAGCAGAATATCCGCCGGACCCTTAAGCGGGGAGGCTGCAACGCGGTGCTGGAAAGTGAACGGGGCCGGCTGTATGCAGTCGAATCCGGGGAAGCGCCGGGGGAAACACTGGAATTGCTATCCCGGATTCCGGGAATTGTCTCGGTTTCTGTGGGCGTGAAATGTGAAAGGTCTGTGAAAAGTCTGGCGGAGAACGGGTTGGCATTGATGCAAAAAATGGGGGTTGTCCCTGTCAGTTTTAAGGTGGAGTGTAAGCGTGCGGATAAGACTTTCCCAATCCCGTCACCTCAATTGAGCCGGGAGGTAGGGGAGTATCTGTTGACACACGGGCTGGATGTGCCGGTGGACGTCCATCATCCGCAGATGGTCTTTGGTGTGGAGATTCAACAAAATGGTGCCTATGCTTTCTGCAAAACCCTTCGGGGAGCCGGTGGATTGCCTGTGGGAGTGTCGGGAAAAGTGGCAGTGCTTCTTTCCGGTGGAATTGATTCGCCGGTTGCCGGATACCTGTTGCAGAAACGGGGAGCGACAGTGGAACCCATATATTTCCATGGATTCCCGTTTACTTCAGATATGGTCAAGGACAAGGTGGCCCGCCTTGCGAAAAGGCTCGCTTTTTATCAGAAGTGTCTGACCTTGCGGATTGTGAATTTCACCCCGGTACTGACAGCGTTGAAAAAGCAGTGTCCTGAGAAGTTCACCATCATTGTAATGCGGCGCTTCATGGTTCGGATTGCGGCGGAAATTGCAAATAGAACCGGTTGCAGAGCGCTGATTACGGGGGACAATCTGGGACAGGTGGCCAGTCAGACACTGGACAATCTGGAATGCGTCACCGATGTTTCTCCCATGATGATACTGAGGCCACTTCTTTCCTTTGACAAATTTGACATTATTGAGCAGGCAAAAAAGATTGGTACATATGAAATTTCCATTGAGCCGCATGAAGACTGCTGTGCCCTGTTTGTACCGAAATTTCCCGAAATTTACGGGAAGCTGGTAGAAGTCCGGGAAGCAGAATCAGGGATGGACATCGAGGGTCTGGTGACGGAGTGCGTGGAAACGGTTGAGAAAATGGATTTCTGAGGAGGTCGAATGTCGAAGCAGTCAAACAACGGGAATGGAGATGATCCTGAAAAAAAATTCTGCATGATGACAGGGAAGAAGCAGAGCATCGAAGATCTGGTGTCTTTCCCGGTGGATTATAACTTCAAGATAATGGGAAAAACTCAGGAATTGAATATTGATTTGTTGTTGAAGCAGATAGCGGAAGTGACGGGCAGGGAAATTTCTCGGGAACTGGTCCGGGAAAGGCCCAGCAGGGAAGGAAAATATACGTCCTATTCGGTTCGGGTTTTTCTCCAGGGAGCAGCTGAATTAACGGCCATTTATGCAATGTTGAAGGCGGAAGAATCGGTTGTTTATTATCTCTGATTCAATCAATTGAGCAATTTGCCCAGTTCGGGGTCCAGTTCCAGCAATTCTCTCAGGTCTATGGAACGGGACGCAGAGGAATCCGGTTTCTCCAGATGCTCAGCATTTTGCTCATCGTCCGCGTCAGCAACATGGGCCCTGGAAATCAGTGTTTTGAAGCTGTTTTTGTCCAGTGGTTTGTCCAGGTGAACCATGCGAATGTTGGGTAATCCGGAGTGGGCTGCAAACTGCATCCGTTTGTAGAGGGCAGAGGCGAGAAGTATCGTCGTTCGGGGCGAGGATGATGCTATTTTTTCCGCCAGGGAAAACCCGGACATGCCCGGAAGCAGGGGATCAATGAGGGCGAGTAGAAAGTTTGTGTTGGCAACTGCGTTCAATGCCTCATCACAGTTATGGACTGTGGTGGCGTCGAACCCCAGCTCCGCAGCCCAGGTGGCACGCTGTTCCAGATCCCGTGGATTATAATGAACAATTAATAATTTTTTCTCCACAAAACCTCCTTTCTGTTCAATAAGCATTCAGAGTGCATCTATATAATATATACCGGTTTGACCTTTTGTAAAGTAAAAAAGTTCAATAAATATTATGTGTTATTAGTTTGCCAATTTATTTTTATAAAGTGACAAACTAATATACAGAAGTGTGAAATTTATTTCCACAATTTATTTTTCTGTTTCCAGGAGAAGACTCAGTATCGTGGCCGCGATGGTGAAACCAAAAGTTCCGGTCACTGTGATAATGGAGGCAACGGAAGTCCCATCCGGGGTGCATTGCCGTTTCTCAGTGGAGTACACCACGGTGAAGTTTGTATCTCCGTAGCCCCACCGGCGAAGTTTCTTTCGCATTTGATGGGCCAGCGGATCGTTTATTGTTTCCCATATGGAACCGGATTTTACTTTTGTAGGGTCAAGTTTGAATCCGGCACCGGTAGATGCCACGATCGGGATGTCGTTCTCAAGGCAAGAGAGAATCAGGTTGAGTTTTGGTACCAGTGCGTCGATGCAGTCTGCAACGACGTTAAAGGAAGTGACATCAATCTGGTCCTTTGATTCTCGATTGAGGAATAGCGGGTAGGTTTCAACACATACATCCGGGTTGATATCCCTTGCCCGTTTCTGGAAACTGGTGACCTTATATTCTCCCAGTGTGGAGTGCAGGGCAAAGAGCTGACGGTTCAGGTTTGAAGGTTGGGACTGATCACTGTCCATTACACCGATGGTTCCGACACCGCAGCGAACCAGGGCTTCGGCACAGAAGGAACCGACGCCACCCAGGCCTGCCACCAGTACACGGGACTGTTTCAGAATCTCCATTCCTCTGTCCCCGATCATGGGCGCAAGTTTTGAAAACTGTTCTACCACTGGAAAACCTCCCTGGCGTTGTTCCAGGTAAGGATCTCAAAATCTTTAATCCCCATGCCCAGGATGGCCGCAATCCCAGCACCAATACGGGGGAGATTTGACGGTACATTGGGAGATGACATACCGGGTGGTGGCAAATCCGGAGAATCTGTTTCCACGAGAATCCGGTCGAAAGGCAGGATACGCAGAACTGAATGTGTCTTTCGGGCGTCGGCTCGGATTGCCGGACCGCCAAAAGAGAAGAAAACACGGGGGAGTACCTGTTGTAGCTGGCGGGCAAATTCTGCCGAACCTGAGTACATGTGCATCACAACTGTCACCGCTGGCGTAGATTTAATGATTTCCAGAAAGTCGGGAAAGGCCCTGCGAAGGTGAATGGACACAGGCAGGTTCAGGTCATCCGCAAATTCCAATTGTCTGCGAAAAAAGTCCTTCTGCCGGTTCCGGTCCACTCCTTTGTCAAAATAGTCCAGCCCGATCTCCCCGATGGCTACACATTTGGGTTGAGTCGCGGCAATTTGGTGGACCAGCTCCAAAGCTGTTTTATCTGTTTTGTCGATATAAAGGGGGTGAATACCGGCCATCAGGAAGACTTCTTCGTGGTGTTCTGCGAGAGTTTCAGCTTCTTTGGTGCAGCCGGTTACTCCTGCCACGGCAAATCGGGTGACGTCTGCGGATACAGCCCGGCTGATTTCCTGTTCAGTCAGTGTGTCGAGATGGCAATGGGTATCGGCCCACATTGTGTCAATTTCCTTCTTGAGATTCAGTTTCCACAGAGAACCCGGCTTCTTTCAGTAAAGATTCCAGGTGGGGGATCAGCTCTGAACTGGCAATGGTCAGGTGAAGATGATTTTCAGTAATTTTGAATTCGCTGACCATCGGCAGATCTGAAAGAAAGGCACGGATATCAGACCGGCACCGTGGACAGTCCAACTGGTCAATGTGTATGGATATGGAAACAGGTCTGGTACCTTGTTCCGGTCCCGCAGTGGGGATTCGATGCAGGTAGGTACTGCCGTTCAGTATTTCGGTCGCATCAGCATCTCTTCCCCATTTTTCCCCAAAGAGCTGGGGGTGATAGCCGTTTCGGATCAACATGTCGGCGATTGTGTCTTTCGGGACATGATGCGTGATTTCAAAAGTATTGTCTCCGGTAACTTCAATAAAAAATGTATCCGGCGTCCCAAAAAGATTGTGGCTGTTAGCCATAGCATCCTGGTAGGCGCCGGTAAGAAAAATCCCGAGGTAGTACGGCTCATTTTTCAGCCGGTGGAATTTCAGCGTGCTCCTGGTGGCGCTGATGTCGGCAAAGCGGTCTATTTTGCCGTCCGAATCGCAGGTAATATCGGCAATGATAGCTGACTCTACCGGCACTTCCCCCAGTCGATGGATTGGGGCAATGGGGAAAATCTGACCAATAGAATCGGCATCCGGAACGGAACGAAAGGTGGAAAAGTTGGTAACGTATTTGGATGCCATCAGGCTGTCCAGCATCTCCAGTTCTTCGGGCCGCTGGTCCATTCGGGGCGCCAGTTCAATGGCCTTCTGGACGATATTCCAGAAAATCTGCTCTCCGATCGCTTTCTGTTTCAGGTTCAGTACGCCGATACTGAAGAGTGTGTGGAGCTGTTCCTTCATGTGGACGGCATCGTGAAAATACTCTACGAGGTTACGCGCGTTCATCAGCTGATAAGTTTCTACCAGATCCACAAGGACCTTGTCTTCCTCTTCAATGCTTTTATCCACTGACATGGAATGGGAAAGGGAGTGCTTCTCCATGACATCTACTATCAGCATGCTGTGGTAGGCGGTAATCGCGCGGCCACTTTCGGTAAACAGTTCCGGGTCCGGGACTTCCTGTTGATCGCAGACGCTTTTCATGTGAAAGATGAGATTGTTGGCATATTCGGTGACAGTATAGTTGATGCTGAATTCGCCGGAGGAGCGACTGCCGTCATAATCTACCCCAAGACCTCCCCCAAGATCCACGATTTTAATGGGAACCTCCATCCGAATCATTTCCGCGTAAATCATACCGGTTTCTTCCACCATGGCCTTGACCTTGCGGGAATGGGTGACCTGGGAACCGATATGAGCGTGGAGCATGGTCAGGCGATTCAGTAATCCATGTTTTTCCAGAAAGTCGCAGGCTTCCACGATTTCCGAGGCCGTGAGGCCAAATTTGGCGAAATCACCTCCTGACTCTTTCCATTTTCCAGTACCGTGGGTATGAAGACGGGCACGAATTCCAAGGAAAGGGAGTTTTGCCGGTTTTGTCGTCTCCACAATGGAAGCGAAAATCAGTAACTCGGAAAACTTTTCAATCACGAGATACACGCGGTCCAGCTGGTTTGCGGCAGTAAGAATGAGTCGCATATACGTTTCATCTTTGTAACCATTGCATACAAGTGGCGTCTCTTTCTTCGCCACTGACATTATTGCTGCCAGCTCTGAAATAGAACCGGCTTCCAGCCCTATTCCGTGGGGACTTCCCGCCGCAAGGACTGCTTCTACAACCGGTGCAAAAGGATTGGCCTTGATGGGATATATTGGTGTGTACGTTCCCGAATAATTGAATTCCTTCGCCGCCCGGCTGAAGGACTTGGCCAGTTTGGAGATAGAATACTGCAGCATTTGTGGAAAATGAAATTTCAACGGAGTGAAATGGCCTTGATTTTGAACCTTTTCCACAAGGTCGTAGAGATCCAATTTGATGAGCGGGTCCTTGGTGGGCCGGAGCCAGAGATGGCCGGCCTTTCCACCGTGAAAAAACCCGGCGCCCCAGTCTGGAATTCTGTAATACTGTTCTGCATTTTCAGTAATCATGGCTGTCCAACTATATACCAGGGTGAAAACCGGGGTCAAGAAGAAAAGAAAGCAGTGAATGCCAAGATTGTAATATGCTAATATTCACAAAAGTCTTGCATGTGGCGAAAATGACTGGTAAAGTGCGTTCAAGGTCAACAGTGCGCGCGGTAACATTCTTAACTTATTAACTTCATCAACCAGAAAAGAGAAATGGAGAGGTTATGAAGGGGGCAAAGATTTTTCTCATGACGGTGTTGGTTTGCGCGATGCCGCTAGCCTATGCCGGTGCGGGGGGAGATCTCGTCGGGGATGAGTCCTGTTCGGGTTGTCATGAGGAGCTTGTGGCTTCATTTAGCAAGAGCTTTCACAACATCTTTTTTAAAAAGGGTGACGATTTCAAATGTGAAGCATGCCACGGTTCCGGACAGACCCATATGGACAAAGAAGATCCGACGCTGATTGCGGGCCCGAAAAACAACATGAAAAAGCTGGAACAGAATTGTCTGTCCTGCCATGCCAATGTTGTGCACGGACTCAAAGAAAAACATGTAATCGAATATGGAGTCGGGTGTACCGATTGCCACAAGGTCCACCAGCCGGCCTACAGGGGTTCGCTGGTAGAGTACGAAGACCAGTTGTGTTTGAAATGCCATCAGAACATCAGGGCGAAGATGTATCTGCCATCTCACCATCCGGTGAAGGAAGGGAGAATGACCTGCGTCGATTGCCACAAGTTTGATGGTTCGGAGGATGTGGTTTCTGAGGACACGATGCCGGAGCGGGTGAACGAAACCTGCCTGTCATGCCATTCCCAGTACCGGGGACCGTTTGTGTTTGAGCATGCACCGGTGGCGGAAAATTGCATGATATGTCATGACCCTCATGGCAGTGTGGCCAACAATCTGCTGAAGGCCAATGAACCCTTTCTTTGCCTGCAGTGCCACCAAATGCATTTCCATACCGCTCTGCCGGGTTACGAGGGGGACTTTACCCCGGCCAACCACCCGGATCGCGGATCATTCACCTCTACGGTGACAAGCTCCAAACGGGCTTTCTTAACGAAATGCAGCCAGTGCCACACCCGGATACACGGATCTGACCTGCCGTCTGAGGCGAGAAGCGCTCAGGGCAAGGCATTAACCAGGTAAGGAGGAAAACATGAAGAAACTTGCTATTTTTCTGTTGGCCTGCCTGCCCCTGATTGCCTGGCCGGCATTGGCAGAAGACCACGTGGACGCAGAAAATTACGTGGAAATAGGGGCAAAGGGCAGTGATGTTGGTAAGGATCAAAATCAGGTGACTGAGTTTTCGGAATCCCAGACCAAGGTACGTGGAATGTTGAAATTGCGCACCATGGATACCAAGGGGGACCTGAATTACCGTCTGGATCTGTCGTTGTTCAGTAATGAGGACATGGAGATGAAGCTGGTTTTCCACAAGGCCGACTGGTTTACCAGCACCACCAGTTACAACAAATTCCGTCACAAGCTGGGCCATGACAGTCTGTCCAACCTGAGTTGGCGGGAAGCCTCGGATCAGGCTGGCACAATCCCGGAGCACAAGGAAGTAACCAGCGTGGATTATTCCCCGAATGAAGATTTTTATACAATCTACGAGGATTTCCGCCAGGTTTTTGATATTCGGTTGAACACCTCAATGCCCTCGGATATCCAGGTGGGGTTCCGGTCGCAGGCCCGAAATGGTTATCATCAGATGATGCAGCTGTCCCACTGCGATACCTGCCATGTGCAGTCAAAGAGCGCAAAGTTGGATGAGAACACTTACGATGTGTGGGCAAAGGTCCATGCCAAAATGAACAAGTTCGATGTCAGCTACAAGTACACCTATTCCAAGTTCAACAATTCTGCTGACCAGACCGGGTTCTATATTGACCTGCCCAGGCATCCCGCTAACGGCGGCGCGGTTGATGAATTTGCCAGCCGAACGTTATACGGTGGTGAAGTGCTCCCCTCAGGATTCAATAACGATAACAAAAAATCTACCCATGAAGTGCACATTGAAGGCACTGTCGGGGGCAATGACAGGATTGTGGCAGGTGCCAGTTATTCAGATCTCGCAAACGCTTTCACAGATCTGGATATGACCACGACCACCGGTTCATTCCGCTGGTCCCACAAGTTCCGTCCGAATTTTGTGCTGGATGCCTTCCTGTCCTACTACACCATGGACAACGACGATATCTTTATTGACATTCCCGCCTGGCGGGAGGGACGTCCCGGTGGTGGACAGCCACTTTCCTTCACCCGTTATTCCGCTTACAATCGGGATGTGTCTTATGTGCAACTTCGGGCACGATACAAAGTCGATGATCAGAATCGCTTCACCTTCAGCTATCGGTATAAACAAACTGACCGGGATAGCCTGGTTGTGAATCTGGAAGACGGTTCCACCGATACCACTTCGAGCCTGTTCAAGATCCGCTGGGATGGACGCTATGGCGATCTCAGGGCGAATCTGATGGCATCCTTCGAATCCATTGATCATCCCTTTGAGAATGCGATGGGCATCAACGAAGACCCTACCGCCGCATACAGTCCCTTCCCGGGCAATTCGCTGGTTTACTATTTACAGCGACAGGTTATCGGCGAAGCAACCAACATGCCATCGAAAGATATGAATCTCCGGGGCAACCTCAGCTACCGCTTCTCAGACAAGGCATCTTTTAACATATATGCCAGTTTACGCAACGGTGAGAACAACGAGCTGAATACCTACACGATGAACCTGACCGGAAGAACGGCGGGTACGAGCATGTTCTATGTACTGAATGACAAGACAGTACTGACGATCGGCTACGATTATAGCTTCAATAAGCAGGAGGCTGTATTTTCGGTGCCGGTCATGGATGGGTGAGCGGGTCAGATCAACTCCGACGGTGTCGGAGGAAGCTTGCACTATGGCAGCGCGACCGATTTGACCACTAACTACAGCACGGTGAACAGCTATTTCTTCACCATTGATTCCAGACCCTTCCAGAGCATTGCCGTCTCCATCAAAACCGCCATCAACAATTCCAGGATGGGTTTTGACCCGTTGACCAACTGGGTTGGCCCGATTGACCAGATTGGAAAGCTTGACTTTGCAGGGTACGCAGAGGTGAATACATATTCGAACCTGGCCTCAGATTCTTATGAATTTGACCTGAATCTGAATTTTATCATCAACGATAACCTCTCTCTCCTGGCAGAGGCCAATTATCAGAATTTTGACGACAACCAGCCGTACGTTTACGGAGATACCACCGGCCGGTGGTTCTACGGGAAACTGTCACTTCGTTACATTTTCTGATTTCCTGGTGTTGACCTAAAAATGAAAGTGCCCGCCGAAAGGCGGGCACTTTTTTGATCTCTTGAGAATTCGGCTCAAAAATTACGGAAGTGGCGTAAGCGGTACAATCCCATTGCAGCGAAGAAGAGAGCCAGATTCAGCGTTGTAACAAATAATGTCCCGTAGCTTTTTAAGAAATTGACAACACCTGTGGAGGATATTGTGAAGGAATGATGCTGGATCGTCAGTATCGTAAAGAAGGGAATTAGACCGAAAATTAGTACCAGGCCCAGTACCACAAGGCCATTAGCGCTATTTGAGCTGATCCGTTTTTGAAGCCAGAGGCTCAATGCCGCTAGAAACAGGAAAAATGGTATGGTTTTGAAAAATGTGATTGCATCGTTCAAGATTGCTTGACCGTTCGGGACGCCGGACAAACTCACAGAGTTTGAAAATAGCTTTACCAGGCCGGAAATAATCCAGTTTCCTGCACACAGAAGGCCGGTAACCAGAACATAGGCAAAAATTAGGAAGGTAACTTTCCCCAGAAAGATCTTAAATCTGGACAAGGGCAATCGGGACAGGAATTTCCCCTCTCCGTTTTTGCCTCGGGCCAGCACAAGAAGGGGTCCCAGAAAACCGAACCATGAACCCAGAAAGATCATTCCACTTTTTACGGATCCAGACCTTGGCAGAGTGAGTCGAAGGGTGACGAGCAGAAGTGTAATGGTCAGAAAGACCAGGACCAGGAGTGCCAGCGAGTGCGCTTTATTTCTTAAATGGAGTTTAATTATGTCTATCATTTTTGTTCTCCCTTCATTCTCACGCGAATGATTCGAACACGTCCTCAATGGACGGTGTTTCCTGTTTGAAGTTCAATCCCCTGGTTTGTAAGTCCAGCTCGGTTTTTTCCGGATTTTCACTTAAAATGGCGCCATCTCCGATCATTCGGCCGATTTCGCCCTCGATCTTTACATCCGGGAGCCTGTCAAAGATAAACTTCTGATAATTTGACTGCATCTCTGCCATTCCCTTTCTCATAATCAGTCGGCCGTTTTTCAGAAACAGGGCTTCATCAAAGAGGTTGGCGATTTCGTTGATGAGATGGGTGGCAATGATGACGGTAGTTTCCCGTTCCGCGACCACAGACAGCAGGTTTTTGTAGAAGTACTTTCGAACCACCGGGTCCGTTACCCCCAGGGGTTCGTCCAGAAGCAACAGCTCCGGTTCCGGGCAGAGCGCCAGCGCCTGGAGTACCTGCATCCGCTGGCCGGTGGAAAGGGCTTTGATCGGCTTTGCCCAGTCAAAATCAGACGTTTTGCGAATCCGGGCCTCCAGCTCAGTATCCCAATTGTCGTATGTTTTCTGGTAGAAGTTCATGTACTGATCTGCCGTAACCGTAGGAAACATCTCTGTTGGTGAGGGAACTGAAGTGATTTTCTGTAGAAACCGATGGGTATTTCCCGGCCTCATGGTTTCGCCTTTGAAACGGATTTCTCCCGGTTTGTAGGCAAGAAGGCCCTGAACACAGTTGAGCAGCGTTGTCTTGCCTGCGCCGTTCCGGCCCAGAAGAGCGTAGATTTTCCCCGGCTCCAGTGACAATGAAAAATCGTCGAAAACTTGTGTTTTTCTGAAGATATTCCGGCTATATGCCTGGGACAGACCTTCAACTTCCAGTATCATTTGCGTGTTCATCTTGTCTCCCCCTCAAATTCAAGATCTATCTTTTCAATTACTGATTTCTTCGGTACATTCAGGGATTTTGCCGTCTTGACCAGATCTCTGACCTTTGTTTCAATGACCGTGTTACTGAACCCAGTTACGAATTCTTCCGGCGGATTTTCCGATACAAATGCGCCGACTCCTCTCTTCATTACGATAATCCCCTCCCTTTCCAGTTCCCGGAACGCTTTTCCCACTGTGTTTGGATTCACGCTGAGGCGAACGGCCAGTTCCCGAATGGACGGGACTGGTGATCCGGCGGCCAGTTCTTTCGACACTACCCGCATTTTTACCTGGCGGATGATTTGCTGGAAGATTGGAACCGGATTCTGCTCGTCTATGGTTATAATCACGTACCACCTCCCGTACTTGTGTACTATTGATATAGTACACCAATAGGGAGGAAAATGTTTCAAAAAATTTCGCAGTAGCCATTTTCCTATGATATAAGAAAACAGAAGGAAAAATGTTAATGTTCTGCCCGGATCTCCGTCGGGATTCGGGTTTTGATGAAAGGAGTTGTCATGAGTTCCTACGATCTGATTGTAATCGGTGCTGGGCCGGGTGGTTATGTCAGTGCCATTTACGGGACGAAGCATGGCCTGAAAACGGCACTGATAGAGAAGGATGAACGTCTGGGCGGTACATGCCTCAACGTAGGGTGCATTCCCACTAAGACCTTGATTGAAACGGCTGTTCTTATGGAAAAAATCAGGCACGCGAAGGATTTTGGAGTCACAGTTCCGGAATTTCAACTGGATACCGGGAAGCTTTTCAAGCGAAAAGACCGGGTGGTGAATCGCCTGACGAAGGGAATCGCGTTTCTGATGAAAGAAAATGGTATCGACGTGTTTCATGGGACAGGGACGTTTACGGACAGGGAAACGGTGACGGTGAATGGCGAAACCCCATTGAAATTTAAGAATTGTATTATCGCCACCGGGTCGGTTTCCGCAAATCTGCCCCACATTCAGGCGGATGGAGAATGGATTCTCAACAGCACGGGACTGCTGGCTCTGGACAAACTTCCGGAATCCCTTGTGGTGATTGGCGGCGGGGTGATCGGTGTGGAATTTGCCTCGGTATTCAGTACCTTCGGTATCTCAGTTACGGTTCTGGAGATGATGGACCAGCTGATTCCGGGAATGGACAGAGACCTGGCGGAAGAGCTCCATAAAGCATTGAAGAAAGTGAAAGTCCATGTGGGAGCGAAGGTTACCGGAGCGGCAGGTGGCGTGGTAACCTTCGAGAAAGACGGAGAATCCCATGAAGTGTCCGCAGGTAAAGTTCTGCTTTCCGTGGGGCGGAAGCCCAATACGGACGGTTTGAATCTGGACGCACTGGGCATTCAAACTGACCGGGGGCATATCCCGGTGAATGAAAACCAGGAAACAACGGTTCCCCATGTCTATGCCGTTGGCGACGTAATTGACACGCCCAAACTTGCCCACCTTGCGTCCAGAGAAGGATTGAAAGCAATCCATCATATTCTGGGAATCAGAGATGAAGAAGATATTGTCACACCCTGCCCGGCGGTGGTTTACTCCTACCCGGAAATTGCTTCTGTGGGGTTGACGGTGGAACTGGCTGAGAAACGGGGATTGGAATCAGAGTCTGTCTTATTTCCTTTAACGGCAAACAGCAAAGCCTATGTGGAAGGAATTAAGGCGGGATTTGTGAAGGTGGTTTCCGAAACGGGGACCGGCAGGGTGCTGGGTGTCCACATCATTGGCGGGAAAGCGTCTGAAATGATTGGAGAAGCGACGCTGGCAGTCAGAGAAGGACGAAGCGTTGAGGAGATGGGCCGTATGGTTCATCCCCATCCCACAGTCAGTGAATCCCTGATGGAGGCTTTCCACATGGCAGCCGGTATTTCTATCCATATTTAAATAACAGGATTTATTGCGGGGAAAATCAGTTTACAGGCTGGTCATAAGGGCTGGCTGTGCTATAATCCCTTCTGCATAAATTATGAAGGGAGGCTCCATGAGTCCGGACACGAAAGACATTCCCATTGTAAAGAAAAACTGGATTAAGAAACCGACATGGCGCAACATAACGCTGCTGACCATTGTTTTTTTACTCTATTTTTTTGCCAAACCCACGCTTTTGACTTTTCTCATTGGGGGATTACTGGTTATTTCGGGCGAATTGATTCGTCTCTGGGCGGCAGGATACCTGATGAAAAACCTTGAACTGGTGGTGGCGGGTCCCTATGCGTTCATTCGAGATCCCCTCTATCTAGGCTCTCTTCTTATATTTACGGGCTTGTCTGTGGCGGCTCGGAGCTGGATCCTTCTCGTTGTCGTGTTACTGGGCTTCTTTGGGTTCTATCTCCCCCACAAAATCAAAGTGGAAACCACAAGGCTGAAGGAACTGTTCGGAGCCCCTTACGAGGATTATCTTTCGAAAGTAAGCAGCATCATTCCCCGGTCAACTCCTTATCCCAACAGTGGGGATGAGTGGGAATTTAGACAGATTTTTCATAATTCTGAACATGCCACAGGGCTTGTGGTTGTGCTGGCATGGCTGATTTTCGCACTATACCTCAGATGAACCGTATCAACATTGCCTGCGGGCGAAAACGGAGGAAAAACACTTCAATGAGAAAAATAATTCCGGTAATATTACTATTTGTGCCTGTTTCCTTTTCCGGATGCTATCATTCCACAGGAATTCAAGCACCAGCCAGCGTTATTTCCCGTGTGGATGACAACAATGCAAATGATTTCATCGGAGACAGCCCGAAAACCATGGCATCTGGTGGCGATTTCTACCTCAGCAACAATAAGTTCGACATCGTCATAGACGGCGGGACAGTGGGGGAAAGAAAGCAGAATTTTCTGGCTCCGACCGGCGGTTCCATCATTGACATTACCAATATCATCGTAGACAGCCTGGGCAACCGGATCAGCTATAACAACGATAATGTCAATCAGATTTTTCAGGTTGCAAATGGCAATCTCGGAACGCCCGTAGCGTACACGTCTATCAAGGTCGACACATTGACTGAAGATATATCATCCCTGAAACTGACCGGATATGTGATGGACAGGGATGGCAGTCTCCAGGCCGCCGGTGTCACGGTTGATCCGGATACAAGGCTGGCAATGGGGCTTCAGGTCGAAACGGTTTATACGATTCAACGAAATGATGAGGATTTCACCGTCACCACCACAGTCTCCAACAGTGGCTCGACGACAGCACCAATCCGAACTGTGGGTGATTACGTGTTCCTTGGCGGTAATAACCTGAAACCCTACATTGGCGCTCCGGGCCTTGGATATTGTCCCGCTGAGGGCGTCACGACTCCTGTGTATGTTCCCTTTGCCTCATTTGCGGTGCATTCTGTCCCCTATGATTCTCTGGCGATTTATTCACCGGATGACGGTGTGCTTGAGGTGACCTTTGATGGTGGCAATCGGGCGTATATGCGATCAGGCGGGCAATTCCTGACCGTCAGCAAACCGTCTCATGCCGGAGATACACTGGCAGCAGGCGAATCAGTAACTTTTGTTCGTCATATTGTTTCCAAGAATTCAAATACTCAGTATTCGGGAGCTTTTTACGCAATTGACAAGCTGCAGAATGCGCCTGAGAATCCCCGCAACCTCTTCAGCGAGCTTGGTGGACTGAGCGGGCTTATTTTCAATACTGCCAATTCCACCGGACTCATTGTTACTGCCGAACAGTTGATACCGGGTTCATACTTTGACGGGACAAATATTACAGCTTCTCCCATCCCGGTTCCCTATGCGGCTACCCGTACCTTCAATTCAGGTTCTTTTTCTCTGAAGGTACCACCAGGCCGTTATCAGATCAGCATCCGGGGTAATGGGATCGGAAATTATCTGTTCAGCCAATACCAGGTTGTTGACCCGGGAGATCCGAATGTTGAAGGGGATGAAACGATTACATCTTTTGCCATTGATGTGTCACCTGCGAAAACGACCTCGGTCGGCAACGTCGTGATTCAGCAGGTGGATTCCGGCAGCATTGAGACATTTTCAAGAGATGCAGACGGCAACCTGATACCGGCTCGGGTCACCGTGGTGCAGGATGATCCCAATGACCAGGTCTATTTCGGGGACGAGGAAGAAGGAGAGAAGGGCTCACTGAATCACTATTTTCTCTACCACGGAGACAGAAAGATCCATTTCTTAAGCGGAAGTCATGATCTGCTGTTTTCTCACGGACCCCTTTACGCCTTGAATGAGGAAACCGCTTCTGTTTCCTCCACTACGGACGATTCCGGCAACACAACCATTACCACAACTCCGGAAACCCTTGATGTGACGATGGAAAGGGTTGTAGATCCGGGACCCTATCTTTCATGCGATCCGGTTGTCAAGACATCTGGAAGCTACAACTGTGCTGTATCCAGAACGAACCGGATGATGACAGTTTTGCCGGAGGGATTGGATGTGATTTTTGCTGCGGACATTGATCTGGTAGCCAATTATGAAAAATATGCCGATGACTTACAACTCAAATACCAGATTGAAACAGGTGACAAAATCACCATAGACTCCAACAGTGTTCACGTGATTTCAGGCGCAACGGTCAAGAACTTCCTTCCGGATTCTCTACTTTCAAAGGGCTTCGGAGAATTTACATTGTTTCCGATCAAATGGAAGAAAGGAGAGAAGGGTTTTGGTGTGGGTGAAACCGGGAAGCGTCATTTTGCGACGGTCCTGGACAATATTCGGAACCGTTCGGACAAAGATATCCATGCCATTCTGACAAATCCAAGAGCGGATAACCCGCTGCCCAACGGCATTGTATCCGGTTTGTTCACGTCGATGGATATGCCGATCCCGGCAACCCTCAGCGATCCGTATTTCAGCAAGACGTCCGAGCTGGGTACCGGCACGACCAACGGTGATTTTGGCATGATGGAGATTCTCTCTGGAAATGACTACGGTCGCTATTTGACGGTTCGGGAAGACTGGTTCAATATCCTCCGGGAGGGCCGTGCCCTTATCGGATGTGGCGGGAGCGGTTATCTGGTGAATGCCCCTGAATTTGTTGGCAGTCCCCGGACCTGGGTTCATTACGGGACAGATTCTTACAATGAAGATACTTTTATTCAGGAATTTTCCGCCGGTCACAGCTTTGTCTCAACTGGCCCCTTCCTGGATGTGACATCGGGAGACAAGTTTCCGGGAGACACGGTGGCTGCCAGCGGAGGAGAAGTCACCCTGAATATTAAGGTGCAGGCACCGGATTGGATTCCGGTGAACGAGCTCAGGATTGTCGTGGATGGTGTGGTTGTACAGACAATGGATTTGTCCACGGTGACCGGTGTGACGAGGTATTCAGGAGCCGTACAGGTTCAGGTACCATCCGTAGACAGCTACGTTGTGGTGGAATGCGGGGCGTCACTGGCAGACATAGCAGCTGGTTCACTTCCGGGCGGTAATTTCTCAATTGTATATCCGAATACCCAGCCCATTGCCTTCACAAATCCGTTCTTTGTGGACGGAGATGGAGATGGGAGTTGGCACTAAAGGTTAAGTTTGTCATTTGCCTGCATTCCCATCAGCCGGTGGGAAACCTTGATTTTGTCTTTGAAGATGTATACCGCCAGAGCTATGCCCCTTTCTTGAATGTTTTTGAGAATATGCCGGAAATACCGGTTTCCCTGCATTACAGCGGGCCGCTACTGGAATGGCTGGATGAGCACCATCCGGATTATCTGGACAGGATTGCGGCAATGGTGGATCGCGGACAGGCGGAAATGGTCGGGGGTGCCTTTTACGAACCGATTCTCACTCTATTGCCCACGAAAGATCGCGTTGCCCAGATTCAGTTGATGCAGCAGTACCTTTTGAACCGGTTTCAGGCAGACAGCAGTGGCTTCTGGCTGGCTGAGCGGGTGTGGGAACAGGGCCTGGTGGAGGGCCTTGCAGATGCGGGAGTGCGCTACACTCTGGTGGATCATACTCATTTCAACTACGGTGGATTTGAGGGTGTTCCAGGCGGATATTATACCGCGGAAGACAGGGGAAAGGCGGTGACTCTTTTCCCCATTAATGAAAACCTCCGTTACCTGATCCCCTTTTCAGAGCCGGAAAAAGTGCTTGCCTATCTGAAGACCTTTCTAAGCAAACCCGACGATGAAGCGATAGTGGTGTACGCAGACGATGGGGAAAAATTCGGCAGCTGGCCCGGCACCTTCGATCTGATCTACAAGGGAAAATGGCTACGGCGGTTTCTGGATCTGGCAATGGCTAATGGAGACTGGCTGGAACTGACTTCCATGGAAGACATCCTCAGGGAAAATCGATCCAATGGACTGGCATATCTTCCGGACGCGTCTTACCGGGAAATGATGGAATGGGCGCTGGAACCGGATCAGCAGGTGAGTCTGGACAAACTCTACGAGGACTTTGGAGATAGTCCAGTGCAACAGGCGTTCATCAGAGGCGGTTCCTACCGTAATTTCAGGAAGAAATATCCTGAGAGTTTTCTCATGTATGCCCGAATGCTGTCCTTGTCCAGGAAGGCGAATACGGAAGAATCCCGAACCTTTCTCTACCGCTCCCAGTGCAATTGCGCCTATTGGCACGGGGTTTTTGGCGGCATTTACCTGCCGCATCTTCGAAACGCTGTATTTGAGAATATCATCGCAGGGGAGAAAGTGTTGAATGAACTGCCAGGCATCACAGCAACGGACCTGGACCTGGACGGAAGAGATGAATGGATTGCCAACACCGATGATATGAAACTGATTTTTGACCCGGATCGGGGTGGTCGCCTTGTAAGCTGGGATCTTAAGGAGCAGCTCACGAATTTTCAGTCCACGTTCACCAGAAGGCAGGAATACTACCATCGATACGTCATAGAAGGATGCGGGAAGGGTTCTGAAATGACCGGTGTGCACGATGTCCCGGTATTGAAGGAAGCGGACCTGAAAAAAGATCTTGTATATGACAGCTATCAGCGCTTGTCCCTGCTGGAACATAGACTGAAGCAGGTTCCCTCACCAGATGAAATTCGTATCCTAGAATTTCCGGTGGACCTGTCGTTTGTAAGGCGCCCCATGACTCTCACCGCCTCCATCGATACGCTGGCCATGGTCGACCAACAATTTGGTGTCAACAAAAGCATACAGGTAGAAGGCAATACACTTTCTGTTGAGATCAAGTCTGAACAGAAAAGTGAATTTCCCCTTCTCGCAATGGAATGGAATCTCTTTACACTATCGCCGGACGCATCGGATAAGGGCTTCTTCGCAAATGAAAAGTTCATTGGCCACGCCGGAACAGAAAGCGCTTTGAAAGGAGACAACCTGCAATTTCGGGACGAGTATCGTGGTTTTTGTATTACGTTTCAGTTTTCTGAAGGAGTGGAAATCCGTCTCGCGCCACTTTACACCGTTAACTTGAGTGAATCCGGTATTGAGCGGGTGTTCCAGAATTCCACAGTTTTCTTTGTTGCACCAATGCCATTTGACCGTCCTCTGAGAATTCAGGTACAATACAATCAATTGATCTCCTGACAGGAGGGGCCATGTACAAAAGCATTGCCATGCTGCTGGCGGGTGGCGAAGGGAAGAGGTTGAAACCGCTGACCCTTGACCGTGCCAAACCTGCCGTACCTTTTGGCGGTCGCTATAGAATTATTGACATTGTATTGAGTAACTTCGTGAACTCAGGCATCACACGGATAAACGTGTTGACTCAGTTCAAGGCAGATTCTTTGATCAAACATATCAGCCGGAGCTGGGTATTGGAAAGCCGATTTGGCCGTTATATTGATATTATCCCCGCACAGATGCGGGTTTCCAAGGAATGGTACCTGGGAAGTGCGGATGCGGTATACCAGAATCTGAACTTGATTGAAGATGAGGAACCGGATTATGTCTACGTGTTTGGCTCCGATCACATTTACAAGATGGACGTGGGTCAGATGCTCAATTTTCATCGGCGAAAAGGGGCGGAACTGACCATTTCTGCAGTTCCGGTGCCCATTGAAACTGCCAACCGATTTGGTGTCATCGAAGTGGATAAGAACATGCATGTGATTGGCTTCCAGGAAAAGCCGGAGAACCCGAAGCCCATTCCCGGGCGCCCTGGAAAAGCTCTGGCATCCATGGGGAACTATATCTTCAGTACCGGCCCACTGGTGGAAATGGTCACAAGAGACGCGAAGGATCCGGATTCTATCCATGATTTTGGCAAGAACATCATCCCGGCCATGGTGGCCAACCATCATAAAGTTTTTGCCTACGATTTCAAGAAAAACAGGATTCCGGGGCAGAACCCCAAGGCCAGGGGCTACTGG
>PFTO01000116.1:33369-37459 GCA_002789615.1 Acidobacteria bacterium CG_4_9_14_3_um_filter_49_7
CAATCTTCTCACTGAACCACGACAATCCACCGGCAAAATTTGTATTCGCCAATGAAAAAAAGAAGCGCATTGGAGTGGCGATGGATTCGCTTGTTTCCGAGGGTTGTATTGTATCCGGCGGCTTTGTGAACCATTCCATCCTGTTCCCCGGTGCCCGAATCAACAGCTATACCAACCTGAACCACTGCATTCTTTTCAACAACGTTATCGTGGGCCGTTATTCCCGGCTTCGAAACATTATCTGCGATAAAAACGTGCGAATTCCAGAGCGAAGCATCATTGGATACGACCTGGAAAAAGACAGGGAAAGATTCACAGTAACAGAAAAGGGAATTGTAGTGATTCCCAAGGGTTATCGGTTTGAATAAGGGACGCAGAGTCTGATGGCGAAAAAAACCATCTGTTTCTTGTTCCATATGCATCAGCCCTATTACCGGAACCTGGAAACCGGTGAGTTTGAAATGCCCTGGGTGCGCCTTCACGCGCTGAAAGGTTACACAGACATTCCGTCCATCGCGGCCCGGATTCCAGACGTGCGATTCACCATCAACATGGTCCCGTCCCTGACAGAGCAATTGATGGCCTACGACCAGGGAGATGCCAAAGACCAGTGGCTTGTGCTGTCCCGGAAACCGGTTTTTGCGCTGACGGAGAATGAACGTCTCTTTATCGTGGACAATTTTTTCTCTGTGAATAAGAAGGTGCACATGAAGGCAGGCAGCCGGTACAGGGAACTTCTGATGAAGCGTACTTCAGCTTCGTCCCGGGCGATGCTATTAAGCCGGTTGCCCCTTTTCAATGACCGGGACATTCAGGACCTGCAAGCATTGTTCAACCTGAGCTGGTTTGGGTTCACCGCATTCCACGAATACCCTGAACTGAAGGACCTGAAGGAAAAGGACCGGTCTTTTACCCGGGAAGAAATCGACCGGATTCTGGAGATTCAGAAAGAACTGCTGGCTCTTGTACTGCCCCGTTGCCGGCGCCGGATGCAAGACGGAAATGCGGAATTTTCTGTTTCTCCATACTATCATCCGATTCTTCCCCTCCTGATAAATACGGACATTGCCCGGCGCGCCATGCCAGACGCCAAACTTCCGCCCTCTTTTTCAGCATCTGCTGACGCAAAACATCAGATTAATGCGGGGGTTCAGTCTGCTACAGAACTTTTCGGATCCCCTCCAACCGGCATGTGGCCGTCGGAAGGATCCGTGTCTCCCGAGGTGTTGGATATCATCTCGGCATCCGGAATCCGCTGGGCGGCCAGTGATGAGGAAATTCTCAAAAAATCCGGATTTGAAAACCGTCACCGCCAGGGATATCTTTACCATCCCTATCAGTTTGAAACCGCTTCCGGTCCGCTGACCTGTATTTTTCGGGACCGGGTCCTTTCCGACATGATGGGGTTCAGTCTTTATGACATGACACCAGAAGCGGCGGTTGACCAGTTCTTGACTGAGCTCGACAGCATTGATGCTTACCATCGGGAGAACCGCCAAGAATTGCTTATACCGGTGATTCTCGACGGGGAAAACCCGTGGGAAAACTACGAACAAAGCGGAGAACCATTCCTGCTTCAGTTGTTTGAGGCCTTGTCCGAGAGAGAGGATGTCACCGTGGATACCGTCAGCAACGCATTGGCCCGAATTCCGGCATTGCCGTCACCTGGACCGATCCATTCCGGCTCCTGGATTAACAGCAACTACAGAATCTGGATTGGCCACCGGGAGACCAACACTGCATGGACCTATCTTGCCCGAACTCGACGGTTCCTGGTGGAAAGAACCGGAATCGATGAACCGCCGGGAAAGGAAAACACTGATTCTGCCGTCCGGGAAGCATGGGAATCACTGATGATTGCCGAGGGCAGTGACTGGTTCTGGTGGTATGGTGATGACTTTGAAAGCTATGATCAGGATCGATTTGACCGTCTCTTCCTGGCACATCTGGCCAACGTGTACAGTAAATTGGGCGAGGCGGTGCCTCAGTTCCTTACTGCGCCAATTCGGGCCACTACCTTCCGGGGGCGGTTAACCTTCCCCGGCCGTGCCATCCACCCGGAGATTACCGGGAAGCCGGACGGCTTCTTCCAGTGGCGAAATGCCGGGGCATTTTTGAACAGTACCAGGGGCAGCGCCATGTTCACCGGGGAATCCCCGGTGCGCCGAATATTGTTCGGTCAGGACGAAGAATTCCTCTTTGTCCGTTTATTAACTTCGGCGGATTTTCAACCGTTGTTGGCTAAGGTTTTGTTTCAAGACGAAATCGGCTATCAGGTTGAAGTGAAACCGGGTGTCGCGGACGTGCCGGTTCAACAGTGCCTTGATTCCGGAGAATGCCAACCAACCGGGGAACTGGCAAGGGTGGCATTGGCAGAAACCCTGGATGTGCAATTCCCAGCGAAAATATTGAAGCTCACCCCCGGCGAAACCGTCCATCTCAGTGCCTCTGTCCAGGGTAAGGATGGCAAATGGATCCATGTCCCCGATTTCGGCGCCATTGATACCGGAATGACCTATCCCTTTGACCGTTCCGCTTTCTGGACAATCTGAATCGCTGCGAAGCGGCCAGTGGGACGGGTGCAATATTGTCGGTCAAGGGTTCTCATACGTGAGAGCGGGGGGAGGTAAGGTCAGATCTTCCCTTCCCCTTCTGCCGCCCACGCCCACGCATTACGCCCACTCTTTTCCGGTCAGAACGCCCCATCACCCATCACAGTGCCGGAGGCACGACATCACTCATCACTTCTTTAAATCATAGTCCCGTCGGCAGGGTCACAAATTCGGCAGGTACATCAAATTTTTCCTGAAGAAGCTCTTTCAAAGTTAGAAGGGAGGTTTTTTCTGTCTCATAGTGACCGCAGAATGCCAAGTTCAGTTCCATTTCCTTGGCCGGATTGAAAGCGGTATGGTCGGTCTCCCCTGTGACAAACAGGTCCAGCCCGAGGCGAGCCGCCTCATCCAGGATTTCAGAAGTAGCGCCGCCGCCGGATACCACACCGACGGACGAAATCATTTCTTTTCCGAAAGGGAGAAAATGAATTCCTTCCCCGAATTGTGCTTCGAGACGGGAGCGGACTTCGGACATGGGAAGCGGGTTTGTGAACCGTCCATGAAATCCGATGGGTACGCCTTTGTATTGGCCAAAAGGAGAAAGATTGTCCAGCCCAAGGTGTTTTGAAATGAGAATGTTATGGCCGATTTCTGGATTCGCGTCCATGGGGAGATGGACGGCAAAGAGAGATAACCCATTGTTCAGCAGTGTCTGGTAGCGTTTCCCCCACATTGGAGAAATAGCGAAAGGGCTTCCCCAGAAAAACCCGTGGTGAACCACGATATAGTTCAGGTCTTTTTCCAGCGCGGCATTAAACAGGTCCTGACAGGCGTCAACACCGAGACAGATGCCGGTTACGTCATCCGAGCCGGTGACTTGGAGGCCGTTGAGGGATGAGTCATGGAATTTCTCCGGTTGAAATGTTTGTAGCAGGTAGTTGGTAATTTCATTTCGATTGGCCATCAATGTACCTCCTGAAATTGTGTCAGGATGGATTGAAACACGCCCATCCCATCCGTATTCCCCACAATGGTTTCCATTGCCCGCTCCGGGTGGGGCATCATACCCAGTACATTCCCTTCCCGGTTGGTAATGCCGGCAATATTGTTCAGAGAGCCGTTGGGATTGGCCGTCTCGGTCACTTGCCCATTCCGGTCACAATAGCGGAATACCACCCGGTTTCCACTTTCCAGTTCATCCAGCGTTTCCTGGTCACAAAAATAGTTCCCCTCTGCGTGGGCGATGGGGATTCGGATGGGTGCATTTTTGTCCAGCCGCCTGGTGAAGGGCAGGTCGATATTTTCAGTTTTCAGGTAAACATCTTTGCAGATAAAGCTGAGGGAACGGTTGCGAAGGAGGGCGCCGGGCAACATGCCGGTTTCTGTGAGTACCTGGAACCCATTGCATATTCCAAGCACCAGTCCGCCTGTTGCGGCAAAAGCTTTCACGCTCTCCATTGCGGGAGAAAAGGCGGCCATTGCGCCGCAGCGAAGGTAATCCCCGTAGGAAAACCCCCCCGGCAGAATTACACAATCCG
>PFTO01000116.1:37521-43629 GCA_002789615.1 Acidobacteria bacterium CG_4_9_14_3_um_filter_49_7
CTGGAAATACCAGGATGGAAAACCGCATCTCAGTTGTCCTCTATTTGAACTTCGTAGTTTTCAATAACCGTGTTGGCCAGAAATTTGTCTGCCAGCTGCTCTGCCTGGCGCAATACAGTTTCACGGTCGGTTTCATCTGTCTGAAATTCAATGATCTTTCCGAGACGGAACCCCTTGAATTTCTCATACCCCTGCTTGGCCGCTGTTTTTTCAATGGCTTTTCCCTGGGGATCCAGCACTCCTTTTTTCAATCGAACGATTACCCTGACTTTCATGTGTTCCCTCTTCCCGTTTGATAGGATATGAGTACCAGATTCCCCTGTTTCTGTCAAATGTGATTGAGCGATGGTTGCTTGCGGACACCGGAACAGGAGGCCGTGAAGGGCATTGGGCGGGAGCGAACACAGTTATCCTTCATTGTCTTTTATGAATCTGCGGGAAACTTGACCCGTTTGCGGGTGGGCTAGAATGTTAGCCTGTTACTGGGCAATTGACAGCTTTTTCCGGGCACGGATCAGATGAGAGCGGAAAATCTGAAGGTTTGCGTCCTTTGTCAGCTCTGCCAGTTTGATGGCCTTGGAATAGTTCAACAATGCTTTATGGATATCCCCGGAGGCTTCCAATGCCTCTCCCAGTGAATCATACACATTGGCCGAATCAGGATGCAGGCCCACATTGTATTCGAATACCCGAATCGCTTTCTTCAAACTCGATTGCTGCAACAGGTCGTAGCCCAGTTGGTTTATTGCAGCTTCAGATGGAACGATTGAAGTCCCGTACCGCTTGTTGACGGTTGCATAGTGTTGTTTCAAACCTTCCAGTCCCGGCTCTGCAAGATTTTTTGTCAGCGGCCAGTCCCTGCACACGAATGAAAGCCCATCATAAAAGGACTTGAAGGGAATTGTGCCATGGGTCAGTTCCGGATATTTGCGATACTTCATTTCAATGGAATGCGCAGAATCGAGCTGAAGCAGACTGGTGAGACGATTGACACTTTTTGTGTAGCCGGGCTCATTCCCGAGGGAAATGAACAATTGAAGTGAAGTGGGATAGGGCTGTTTCAGCAGCTTCTCGAGTTGATCCAGCGTGTACTCGTTTTCATAGCCTACCGCGGGACTCATGGCAAGTATGGCGTTGAACATATCGGGCCGATGAGTCAGGACATGAATGGCAAACATGCCACAAAGGGAATGACCGCTGAATATCCGGAATTTGGTTGTCCGATATTCCCGATCAATGAAGGGGATCAGTTCAGTCTGCATAAAATCCAGAAATTTACCCCCTCCCCCTGAATAGGTCCAGCCTTTTGTGGGGACGGGTGTGAAATCCCGATTTCGATTGGTATTGAGGACCGCCACCACAATTACGGAAGGCATGCGCCCGGCCTTCGCCAGGAAATTGCATACGGACACGGCAGGGAGGAAACTTGTCCGGCCATCCATAACATATAGGACAGGGTGGGGTTCTCCAACTTCATAATCAGGGGGCAGGGCTACAAATAGCGGCCGGTCTTCATCCAGCACCCGTGAGTGAATGATTCGGACATTTCCAAGTTTCAAAGGTGTGCCGTCTGTGATGTCGGCCAGCTTTGTCCCCTCGGCGAGGGCAGGTGAGCAAATCAGACAAGTGATCCAGACAATGGTGAAAAGAAAATGTCTCATCGGAATCCTCCGTAGTCCAGTGTTGTAAATTGTACGGAATTTCATTCCATCATGTTTCTGAAATTGATTTTCGGGAAGGCTGTGTCAGCGCTGAATCAGTGCGATGACAATATCCAGGAGATTGATGCCGGTGGGGCCGGTATTGATAAGGCCGCCGGTTGACTGAAAAAAATGATAGCTGTCATTTTGGGCCAGAAATTTTTCTGAAAAAAGCCCAATTTCCTGAGATTTTATCCAGATTCGGTGATCCGCAACCGCTCCCGCCGCATCCGTGGGACCGTCCCGACCGTCGCTTCCGGCGGTGAAAAGGGTGATGGCCGGATTTCCCTGTAGTTCTGCCAGTGCTGCCAGGGCCAGCTCCTGGCAACGTCCGCCGGTGCCGTTTCCCTTCACAGTTACTGTCGTTTCGCCGCTGAACAACAGTGCGAGTTTTTCCCCATCTTTCAGTGATTCGGAGACATTGAGCGCAAGTCCTGCAATCCCGTGGCCGACGTCTGCGGCCTCCCCGTCCAGGTGATCGCTTACGATGCGAACCGGAACCTTTCGATCTTCCAGGGCTGCCCGCACGGCATAAAGCATCGTTCTGTTGTCTGCCACAATTTCATGGGGAATAGCAAAGGAAAGTGGTTCTTCTTCCGGCGATTTTGTAAGAAAAGAGCGAATATTGGCAGGAAGGGCAGGCCACAGGCCATTATTTCGAAGGAGATCCACGCAGGCATTGTAATTTCGTTTTACCGGCCACAGAGGGGCTGAACCAATAACGGACAGGGGACTGTCCAGCACATCCGACATGACCAGCACGATGCCCTTTGCCCGGATCTGTTTTGAGAGGCCCCCACCTTTCAATCGGGAAAGGTGAATGCGAACCATGTTGGTGTCTGCTATGGGAAGCCCCGCTTCAAAGAGCAGTTTCGTTGCGATGGCAATGTCAGAGATAGAAAACGGGGGTGCAGGTATTTCCATGAGGGCGGAGCTTCCCCCGGAGAGGAGATAGACAAATCGATCAGATGGAAGGAGTGATTTCATCGCCTGCATCATTACTTGTCCGGCCCGGTAGCTTCGTTCGGTGGGAATGGGATGATCCCCGGTAAAGTGGCGCAAGTTAGGGGGAAGGGTCGGGGATTCTTCCGGGGAGACGAGCGTGCCTCCCGCGATCCGTTTCCCCAGAGCCGTGTAGAGGGAATTGGCCATGGAAACGGCGGCTTTTCCGCTGCCGAAAACGTGCAAAGGGTTGTTGCCGAGGCTATGGCCCGCTATCCGGATGCAGTCTCTTGAACTTTCGATCAGGGGTGGGAGCAGAGTTCTCGGCGAACATGCCGTCACCGCTTCGAGGAACACTTCTTTCAGTGTGACTGAATGCTCAGCGTTCATCGGAGTTTCCTCTTTGTCTGAACAGGTTTTCAGTAGAGGCCAGTGGACAATGGGAGCAATCCGGAACCTTCCGGTGGCAGAAGTCTTTTCCAAGATGTACCAGTGCGGCATGAAACGCATTGTAGGTGGGCGTGTTCGCCGGGATGGACATCTCCACCATTTTTCTTACAGTTTCATATTCTGTGTCCGGTGACAGAATTCCATGACGGGAGAATATGCGTTTCGTGTAGTCGTCCACAACAAAAATCCGGTACCCGATGGCATAGAGAAGAATGGCATCCGCGGTTTCCATTCCGATTCCCCAGACATTCAATAGCAGGATTCGGGCCTCGTCTCTTGTTTTTCCTGAAAGGCGTTGAAATATTGTCTCGTTTCCATTCTGACAGACCATTTTCGCGAATGCCTTGAGCTTCTTTGCCTTCTGGTTAAAGTAGCCGGATGGACGGATGGTCTCTGCAAGATCGCTTGGGTTTGCAGATAAAATGGCGGGAAAGGAAAGGAGCCCGGCAGTTTTTATCCTCGCGATTGCTTTTTCAGCGTTGCTCCAGGCCGTATTCTGGGTGAGAATAGCGCCGATGGCAATTTCATCCGGGCTGTCACCGGGCCACCAGTTCAGCGGCCCGTAGTGTTTCTGCAGGGTTTGCCGGATGTTTTCAATCCGTGGGTTCAATGCCGTGTTCACTTGATTGACTGTCTTTTCTATATTCTTCGAAACTTACCCGGTTTCGCCCGCCTTTTTTTGCTTGGAACAACTGAACATCGGCCCGCTTTACAAGGTTGGACAGGGTGTCTTCATTTTCCATTTCCGCTACGCCGCAGCTTATTGTGACCGGTATGGGTACGCCGGAGGGGCGGAAGGTGTGAAAGGAAACCTGATTGCGGAGTCGTTCTGCCAGTTTTACTGCACCGATCAGGTTTGTATGGGGAAGGATCAGGAGAAACTCTTCTCCGCCGTAACGGAGGGGAAGGTCCACGTCTCGGACAATCTTCCGGATCAAGTGGCCGATTTCTTCCAGAACGGTATCTCCCGCGGGATGGCCGTGGGTGTCGTTTATGGTTTTGAAGTGGTCAATGTCCATCATGATACCGGAAAGAGGATAGCCATATCGCATCGCTTTCTGCACTTCCTTGACCCCTTCCGTACTCATGTAGTAACGATTGTAGAGTCCGGTGAGCATATCCAATACGGCCCGGCGGTAAAATTGTTCCCGTTCCTGTTCCTCTGTCAGGAAAGCTTCTTCCCGCTTTGCGATTACTCCGAGTATGGGGCGAATCTGGTCCAGAAAAGGGCAAACGGCGCTAGTATCCGCACCGGATTTCATAATAATGGCTGCAATACCGTTGGGAAGTGATCCGTGGGTGGCGAGTGGTGCCAAGCAGATGTTCCGCGTTTCTGGTAATGCAAGCCCCGGGAGTTTGTCCGTGAACACAGATATGACTTCCCGATCCCGAAATAGCGGGGCAAATAGATCAGTGTTTCGCAATGCATCCACCTGGATTCCCAAGGATTTTTTAGTGTCATTCCCCGCACCACCAACACGAAAAACCATTTCCGTTTCATCCCAGGTATAGAAAAAAAGAGACTCTACCGGAGCGATAGCAGTGAGAAATTCCCGGGTTTTATCCACTGTGTCCAGAAGCCGGACACCACTCAGGATCGAGTGCATCAAGTTGCGGTAGAGGCTGTTGAGTTTGGAGAGCTCCTGGATGCTCTTCTGGTAACCCGGCATCAGGAAAAGGCCGCAGTCCAGTTCCTTCAAGGCCTTCATCATTGGCTGCACCAGATCTTCGCGGATGATGGACCCGTGCTGGGGCGCGATCATTCGGATCTTGAATTTTTCAATCTGGTTCAGTCCGTGGTTCAGAATTTCCTGGCTTGGCATATAGTGTTCGTGAAAGGGACGCATCTGTTCCAGATAAGATTCATCTTTTGCGAAAAGCTTAAATTTTTCTGTGAAAGCACCGAAAATGTCGGAGGAAAAGAGAATACCGGAGGCTTTGTCAAAGGTGCAGATGGCACCCGGAAAATGCAGGTAAGGAGTGAATATGAATTGAAGCTGTCTACCACCGGGCAATTCCAGCTGCCAGTCGTGGTCTTCCGGGCGGTAAAAAGATAATTTCCAGTCATAATGGACAACGAGGGCTTTTGTTCTCCAGTGACAGATTATGACGCGGTCCGGACGGGGGGCTTCCCGGTTCAGGAAGTCTACGGCCCCGGTGATGTCCGGGTCCTGGTGATGACAAACCAGATACTTGATGGATTCAAGGGGAAGGTGTTCCTGGATTTTCTTTCGCGTTTCAGACCAGGTAATTCGGGAGCCGGGGTCTATCAGGACGGAATCTTCTCCGTTCACAATCAGATAGACATGACACTGGAATTGATCATCGGGGATCTCATTTCCCACCCAGTATATGTTGTCTGCCAATTTCACGGATTTTGCCGCATCTGGTTTCATGGCGTGTTCCCCTCTGCTTTTTTCCCTGGAAACAATCTTCTGGGCAATTCAGTTCCCGCTTCTCCCTGAATAAAGATATCAAACAGGTCCAGGTTAGCCGGAGCATCCTTATTTACGCATACGGTACGGATCCCCAGGCTGTTAGCATAATGGACCAATCCGGCTGCTGGATAAACCGTTCCGGAAGTTCCGATGACAATGAAAACATCGCAACTCCTGATGGCGGACTCGATGTTTTCCATATCCCCGGGGAAAAGTGACTCACCGAACCAGACAATGTGGGGGCGAAGAAGGCCTTTCTGCGGGCAGTCGTGGTGGGGAGGTAATTCCATGTCGGTGCATTCATCCGGGAAAATTTCCCTGCAGGCGGTGCAACGGGAAAACACAAGGGAGCCGTGCATTTCAATGACATTGCGGGAGCCGGCCCGCTTATGAAGGCCATCCACATTTTGAGTGACCAGCAGAAAGTCACCCCCGCCCGCGGTAACCCAGCTTTCCAGCTCGGATACCGCCAGGTGGCCGGCATTGGGCCGGCTGGCAAGGGCCTGCTTCCGGCGCTGGAGATAAAAATTCCACACCATAACCGGGTCCCGGCGAAACGCGATGGGGGAAGCGACATC
>PFTO01000199.1 GCA_002789615.1 Acidobacteria bacterium CG_4_9_14_3_um_filter_49_7
CATCCCATTCTGGGAAGCTCCAGAACAGACTGTGGAAGAATCTTTCCATATGCGACAATCACAATCACATCCGGTTTCGCACCCTGCAATTCTTTCAAAAATATCGGATTGTTCTTCACCTGTTCAGGCTGAACAATCTTTAATCCCAGTTTTTCAGAATGAACCTTCACCGGGCTTGCGTGCAAATGCTGTTTCCGACCCATCGGCCGATCCGGTTGAGTCACAACCAGCGCGATTTCACTAATTTCATTCAAAGTGCTCAGCAGCGGAACCGCCACTTTCGGGGTTCCCATAAACACAGTTCGGATTTTTCCCACTTCCTTCACTTCCTGCAGACCTGCATTCAGGCCCGTTCTTCCGATCCTTCGCCGGGCCGGTGCTCCCACTGGCCATCCCGTTGAAGCTTTCGAATTGTCTTCAAAACAAGGCGACGTTTCAGCGGAGACATGCGGTTGATGAATACCATCCCGTCGAGATGATCAATTTCATGGCACAATGCACGCGCCAGAAGTTCATCCCCTTCAATCTCTTTCTCGTCTCCGTCAAGGTCCGTGTATCGGACTGTAACATTCATAGGTCTTTCCACGTGCCCGAAAACACCGGGGAAACTGAGACAGCCTTCCTCTTCCTTCTGGTATCCCTCTTCTGCAATAATTTCAGGATTAATCAATATCATCAATTGGTCGGGCTCTGCCCCGGCAGACAAATCCACCAGGCAGAGGCGCTTTGAAACCCCCACCTGAGGGGCGGCCAGTCCGATTCCAGGTGCCGCCTTCATGGTTTCATACATATCCGCCACCAGTGTCCGGATGGACTCATCCACTTCTTTCACCGCCAGGGTCGGGGTTTCCAATACCGGGTCTCCGTACACCCGAATGTCCATCAACGCCATTTCCAGCCTCCATTCATCCTGTCAGTTTTCGCTGGCCTTTTCCTTCAACGATTTCACTTCATCCTTCGCAGAATCAATCTTTTTCTCTAGCTCTTTCTTCCAGTCATTTCCATTTTTCTGGATCCCTTTCGAGGCCAGGAACGCGGAAATTTTTGGATGTATCCCGTAGTCTATGAAACTCCATCGGCTAACGTCAAGATAGACCCTGTCAAATGTGCCCGGACTTTTTTTCATAAAATACACATGACTACCCTTGCGAATCGTCAGGTACTTGTACGAAACTCCAGCAAAGGCGACGATAATTACCAGCAAAATAATTGAAGCTACAATTCTTTTCATTGTGCCTCCCTGTAATTGGATTATACCCTAACAACGGGGGTTATTACAAACATTGGGAAGTGTTCTGTGTTCTGTGTTCTGTGTTCTGACCGGAAAAGAAGGGCATTGGCAGATTCCTATCTTGTCCCCTATCTTCCACGCACTCTATCAGGTGAGAATATCTCCGGTTTGTTTTTCCAACCGGTCAATGAGAGCAAGGATAACAAAAGTCGTTGCAATACCGGCAAATACGTCCACTACATAGTGATAGCGAAGGTAAACTGTGGCAATTGAGAGAAGAATAACATCCGGCAGAAAAAAATATCGAAACATTCGGGGGCGATATCTCGCCGCAACCAGTGTCACCGTCAACGCTACTGCCACATGGGAAGAAGGAAAGGATCCGCCGCCGATTTCCCCATGTTTGTAGATAAACGCCATGATGTCATGGAAAATATATCCCGGCGGGGGCGCAACACCCATGGTGTCGGGGCCGATGACAGGGAGCAGTGCAAAGAACACGTAACAGACGTAAAATACAGCAGAAACCCGCAACAGGAAGCCGGGAAACAACCGCCGCCTCCCACAATATAGCGAAAAGCCCAGGAGAGGGATGAGAAGGTAGTAACTGAAATAGAAAATATACATGAACTCGGCTACGGGTTTTGCGGAAATCCTCCGCGCCATCTCCACAGACGGCTGCATTCCAAACAACATGCGGTCAAGGTGCTGGAAAAAGGGATCCAGATTGTGGGGAATCATGAAGTGGTTGAGGGAACAGACTGACTCATAGAAAAAGGTGTAGGTGATGGGTTGGTACCAATACCGGAAAAAGTGAAGTACCTCACTGTCGAAAGCATCATCCAGACGAATAATTGCAAAGGCGGTCACCATGATAACCCCGGTTGTAAGCGCTATGGAATAACGCCCGGCAAAGGCACTGTAAACCGTCAGAAATGAAGTGAAGACCCAGAAAAGACGGTCTGCTAAAGCCAGTTGTTTTTTCGGTACCATTGGATTGTCTGCTCCAGCGCCTGCGGAAATGGCGTAGCAGGAAAAATCCCTGACTCATTCATACTGGACACATCACATGTCCAGAATGGTGCCACAATTTCCCGGCATTTTTCCAGGTTTAAAAGTGCGGGTTTCCGCGTAAAGAACGAAAGGGTTTCCTGAATCACGGCTATCGGATAAATGACGAATTGTGGGATACGGATTGTGCGGACCTTCTTACCAAGTGCCTCCGCCACTGCAACCCGAAACAACGACCAGGAGAAAAACTCTGAATATCCTGCAAAAAAGGCCGTCCTCTCCCCGCGAAAAGCGTCCGCCAGTCCCACTGTCGCGCGACAGAGATCCGGGCCATACACAAGGGAAAACCAGCGCTCCGAATATCCGGGAAAGAGTGAAAATCCCCTGTTTGCCATCTGGATAAACGTGAAAATGTCTCTTTCTCCCTCTCCAAACACCGCCGGCGGCCGGACAATGGTGCTGGAAAGCTCTGATGCCAATACGTGTTTTTCTCCCGCCAGCTTACTCTCTCCGTAGCTGCTCACCGGATGCGGCGAGCTTTCTTCCGTGACCGGTTCAGCCAGGGACGGAGACGGTCCGATTGCTGCAAGGGAGGACATGTACACCAGATGGGCGTCCGGCGCGTCTCGCTCAACAGCCGCCACAATGTTGGCTGTTCCGATTTCATTTACATCAAAATAGTCTTTTCGTTTTCTTGCCCTGGTAAGCCCAGCCAGGTGGAATACAGTATCCACATCCGGGGGAATGGCCAGGGATTCAATCCTGGTAACGTCACCTTCCAACAGGTCCATCGGCAAATTTTTCAGTCGTGATTCGTTCCGAACCAGTGCCGTCACATGTATTCCGCTATCCAAGAGCAATTTCGCGAGATGATGCCCGATAAACCCTGTTGCTCCTGTCAGAAAAACATGTTTCATAAAGGTTTCTCATAGAACCGGTACGTTTTGTAGCGATAGCCTCCCACTTTTTCCGCGATGTGATTCATCACCAGGTTGTCTTCCAGTATCCATGACATTTCTCCGCCGATGACACCCTTCCTGAAAGCCTCCTGGATGGTCCTGAAATACAATAAGAGGTCAATCCCCTGACGGCGGTATTCCGGCAACACTCCCATTGTGATGACCCGAACCGTATCAATATGCTTCAGTCCAAAGAGGAGACGGAAAATGCCGGTGGGAAACAGCCTTCCCTTCATCTTTATGAGGATTCGGTTCAAATCCGGGAGCGTCAACGAAAACCCCACCGCTTTTCCCTCTTTTTCCGCAAAAAACAGATAGTCTTCGTCGAGAATCATTTTCAGGTCTTTGGCTGTATGGGTAAATTCCGCTTCCGTCATGGGAATGAATCCCCAGTTCTTTTCCCAGGCCTTGTTATAGATCTGAAACGCATCAGCAATTTCCCGCTCCAGGTGCTTTAATGATGCTTTTCGGACGGTGACACCAGCTCTTTTCAGTATCATATCTGCCTGACGGGTGAGTTTCTCCATTGGCAGCTTTTTCATATCCCCATAGTACGCATATAGATCCATCACCTTTTCAAGACCGAAGGAAGATATCAGTTCTTCGTAGTACGCAGGATTCCAGGTCATCATGACGACCGGAGGCTGGTCAACGCCTTCCACCAGCAGACCGCATTCATCATTAGTGGAAAAATTTGCAGGGCCACGCATGGCATCCATGCCCTGCTCTTTCAGCCAGTTCTCAGCAGTTGTCAAAAGCGCATGTGCCACTTCCCGGTTATCTACGCAATCGAAAAATCCGAAGAAACCGATGTTATCTCCATGGAATTCATTGTGGGCATGGTTAATGATTGCGGCCACTCTCCCCATGAGTTTTCGTCCGTCCTCACAAAGGAAATAGGCCACCTTTGCATGTTCAAAAAACGGATTTTTCTTCGGGTTGAAAAAATCCCGCCGCTCCATCAACAGGTGAGGTACAAAATTCGGATTTTCACTGTGCAGCTTCATCGGCAGACGAATGAATCGTTCCATATCCGCTTTGGATGCAACCGGCCGGACCTTCATCAGATCAACTCCATCTGTTTGCCCAGGCGCTCAAAAATCTCCAGCGCCCGATCAATCTGTTCATCAGTGTGGGTTGCCATCAGGCTGACCCGAATCAACGACTGATCGGAACGGACCGCGGGAGGCACAACCGGATTCACAAACACTCCATTATCATTCAATAACTTACAATATTCAAACGTCTTCATGTAATCGCCAATTTCCACCGGGAGTATTGGAGTTTCACTGGCACCTGTATGGAATCCCATCGCCTTCAAACCCGTTTCCATTCTCTCTGTATTATGCCAGAGTCGGGAAAACCGTTCCGGTTCCTCTTCCATGATATCCAGCACCGCCATCACAGCGCCCACCATGGCGGGTGGTGGACTGGCACTGAACATCAAAGCCCTGGCATTGTGTCTGAGGTAGTGAATCATTTCTTTGTCCGAAGCCACAAAACCGCCGATGGCGGCCAGGGATTTGCTGAAAGTTCCCATAATTAACTGGACTTTGTCGGTTAGCCCGAAGTGGGCAGTGGCGCCTTCTCCGTGTTTGCCCAGAACGCCAATGGAATGGGCCTCATCCACCATCAAGAGTGCGCCATGTGCCTCCGCGATTTCCACCAGCCGGGGAATGTCGGCAATATCGCCATCCATTGAAAACACGCCATCAACGGCAATCAGCTTTCCCGAATCTGCAGGAAGCAACTGGATCTTTCTTTCCAGATCAGCCATATCATTGTGACCAAACTTTACCCGCCGTCCAAACGCCAGTCTGGCTCCTTCAATGATGGAGGCGTGATCCAACTGATCCGTGATAATGTAGTCGTGGGATCCGACCAGTGCACTGATCACACCCTGGTTCACCATATATCCGGTGGAAAACAAGAGTGCGGACTCCTTTCCCACCAATGCCGCCAGTCGTTCCTCCAGTTCCTCGTGAATCGCCAGGGTTCCGTTCAAAAAACGTGATCCGGCGCATCCGGTTCCAAACTTCATCACCGCGTCTGCTGCTGCCTGCTTCACTCTGGGATGATTCGTCAGTCCAAGATAGGAGTTGGAACCCAGCATCAACATCTTCTTTCCTTCAATAACAACTTCAGTGTCCTGCTCAGAAGAAATGGGCCGGAAATAGGGATAAAGCCCAAGATTCATCAGCTGTTTTGCCTCTTGAAACCCCCGGACCCTTTTCAAAATCGGACTTGTCATGATCACCCCACTGTTTGAATTGTAAAAGAATTTTCCTGATGAAATAAGAATACCTTACCCCATCTGATTTCTCAAGAATTTTTCCATCCCGGGAGTCACCGTTTCACCGGCTGGGGAATCTATGAGATCAGGAAAAAAAGTTCGGCTGAACCCAGTCGGATCCTGGTGCCGTGGGAAAGCCGGAAAGACTGCCCGATTTCCCCATTTACTTCAAGATTTCCCCCATTGCCTCCGGGCTCAATCCACCAGTCTCCAGTCTCCCCAATATGCAAAACCGCATGACAAGGCAGAACGTCGGCATACGGCAGAACAATTTGATTGTCAGTTTGCGAACCGATTGTCACGGTACTCCCTTTCAATGGGATCTCATCGCCTCCCGGGATCAGAAGGCGTGGGGCTGAAGGAATTGAACCGGAGTTTATTGCCAGGGGATTCGAATCTGACTTCGAGGCCCTCTTTCTTCCGGATTTCCATTTTATGCCAACAATTACGAAGGCTACCACTATCAAAAGTCCTGCACCCGAAATCACGATCATCTGCCAGGGTGTCTCCCGTCGGTTTCCGCCCATCAAGGATTTTCCCGGTTTTCTCTTCACATAAATTTCAAACTGGCGATCATCATTTACCATTGCAGTCTGTCTCTGAAGACCCCGCTGGTAAGCCCTGGATGCATATTTGTCTATCCGTTTACCCCGATCTTCCAGTTCATCCAGAAGATCTTCCCATCGTTCCTGTAGGCCGGTTTCCAGGGTTTGATCATCTGCAACAGCCGTAATGACAGCCAGGGTTTCCATAGCATCCGCATAAGATTCTCTCGCCTCCACAAAGTCTTCCACTTCGCTTTTATCCATGGCCAGCATCCAGACACTATCCACCTTTTTCTCCCAATCAAGAAAGCCGATGTAACTGTTCACAAGTCGACGAACAGAAGCAGTCGGTATGGTATCGTTCCTGAGCTGCAAATCGTCAATATCCACCGTAAATATGGCTGGAGGAGCAACATGTGAACGGTTGTCCGACTGGTCAGCATATGCAACAGCAAGGAGTGATTGCTTTTGCTGCACGAGGGGATCATCTACCGCACCAATGGCTCGATTTGTGTGAACAAACAGCTCCTGACATTCCGTCATCAGTGAAGAACATGTGTACAATTCCCCCAGGAAAGCAGAACCGGCATAGGCCTTGTCCAGCATGTCCGAAAATTTCTTAAACTTGTCCCACCATTTGAGCGCCCAGACTTGCCCGGCTCCCACAGCGAGACCGATGGCCAGGCCCTGACTCAAGTCAACGGTCAGGTCTTTCCAGGCCTTGGCTTCCTCCACGACCAGGCGTGTCCATGCAACATTCTGGTAATGGTTGCGCAGGTTCCCGCTGTTCTTAACGAGCCAGGGTTGAACATCATCATACGCATCCAGCACGGCTTGCGGATTGGCCACAAGAAAGCGTTCCATGTGAGGCATGGTCTGCCCCCGGTAGTGAAACAGTACTTCCTGCTTAATCTGATCGGGAATGGGATTCTGCGGGAATTTGCTACCGGTAACTTTGGACAGGTAGTCAGCCAGAAAACCCAGGAGTTGCTTCAGACCACTGAAAATTTTTGCATTGGCATGATCCATTGCCACGACCGCTGCTTTGCCCCAGCTGCTTTTCTGATTTCGCGTGACGATGGCATTGAACTTCTGGAATATCATTCTTTTTATACTTTTGGAGCCAACCTCATCACTTTTGAACACCATATCAGCAATGCTGCCTTCTCTCGCGGCGCCTTTAACCTTCTTGCCAAACTTGAATTTCTTGTCGGCCCAATCCCAGATCATTCCCAGAAGCGACCAGCCATGACTGATCACTTCTCCGGTTGTGTCTGACACAAGCTTTTCACTCATCCAGTAGGTGGCCATCAGGTCACCCATCAGTTGGAACTTGGCTTCATAGGCTTTTGCCACTTCTGTGGGTTCCTGCACCACGCCCAGTTCCATGGTGTACACCTGCTGGCCGGCCCGCGCCTGGAACCCCTTATCAGGAAACATGTACAGGTTCTTGCCCAGTGAATCCCGCCGTTTCTTGTGTATTTCACTGAAGGGGTAGATATAGGGAGCCTCGAGTTTATGTGAAAAGTATACGGGCCAGTTCTGATATTTCAATTCCAGTTTGAGGCGTCCGTTCTTGTCCGTTTCTCCCTCGAATGTGCTTTCATGTCCGGCAATTGCCCCGCCGGTGATGCGGACCTTTGCATAACCGATAGGTACATCCGATTCGTCGTAATACCCATACGGTCGTTTGACTCTGGCAAGAATTGTGCCTTCAATCGTGCCCCGGGGACTGGCAATGACAATAGGCAACCCGCTTTTTTCTTCAAAACCGGGCTTGTCCAGGATCAGTTTCGCGTCTGTGCAACGCAAGATACCGACCGTGGAAGTGATATATTTTTCCTTTTTTTCATCCCGGTAGTATGCCCAGACGATGTCCCGTTTACAGGTTCCCAATTCCTGAAAGTCATTGGTTTTAAACAAGGGTGCACGATACCGGCAGCGGAAAACACCCTTAGAGTCTGTGGTGCCATTTGGCTGGATCAGAATGCCCCCCATCCCGCCCCGGCCCAGTTGAAGTCGAACCGGGACACCGGCTTTTGGCCGCCCCTTTTTGTCCCGATAAATGAACGCCAGTTGCGTTTCGCTTTCGCCGTCTCCGGGAAGCATATTCTGCTTTGCCACCAGTGCTGCAGACGCCTGGGGTTCTTCAATCCAGTCTCCATCGTATTTTGCGCCGGAAGTTTTTTGACCCGGCTCAGAGGCCCCCTTTCGAGAAAAATAGATGGGCGGTGCAAGAAAATATATAGTGTTTCCGGGCAGAATCTTCGCCGCAGTGGGAAATCCCAGGTAGTCCATATTCGGGTTCCCCTTCTTCAATAACTTCATCTCCTGTTCGTCAAACACATAAACGACCAGAAATCCGCCTTTTGTTTCACCCTTGCATTCCACCGTCATCCTGTCCCGGCCTGCCTTCATGATACCGGAAAACCCTTTCCCGGATGCCCGGATGGTCATAGAACAGGACTGCCCGGTCACATATCGGCCTTCATAGTAGCCGCTGGCAACCCGCGTCGGCGTTGCACCTTTCACCTTTTCGATGTTAATGGATGCTTTACCTTTCACACCATTCAGTTCGGCAATGATACGAACAACCGGATCCTTCCCGGTCACTGATGCCATGGCCGCTGTACTCCTGGACACTCGGGCAGTGTCCACGGCGACCTTATACATTTTTTTCTTTGCATCTTTGCCTGTCACGTCTCCAGCACTCATTCCCATGAGTTGCCGTATGACTGCAAAGGTGAGCTGTATGGAGCGCTGGAACGCTTTACTCTCGTTGTCCAGGATTGGCGCAGTATAACTGACCACAGCAACCCCGTTTCGCATGGAGACCGACGGGTAGGATAGACGACCCGCGTTCACCTGAAGGTTCACAATTCCGGACTTCTGGAGAATGTCTCCCTGTTCGTCCCGTGCGGTGACCACAATGGTAGTAGTTTCGTCACCATCACCCTTCATTTTTTCCATACCCGGTTGGACATGGAGACGGAACGTTTGCTGCTGTGTAAATGCAGGGAACACGATGAACACCAATAGAAGAAATATCAATTGCTTCATAACTGCCCCGCCCTGCTGATTAAGCGAATAGCTGATTCAGGCGGAAAATAATCCGGAATCGTCTTATATTCCTTGTCTACCGGTGAAGACGGTTGCCGATACCTGAACCAGGCATACCCCGCAAGGCCACCAATACCCAACAGAATCACCAATATCAAAATCAGGCATCCGCTGCAGCAGCAGGACCTTTTCTTTGGTGGGGGCAGCGTGTAGGGCTGAGGCGCTGCCGGCGGTACCGGCCCGGCGGAGGGTTGATGAAATGGCGGTTGAACGGGAGCGGAGGGAGAAGGCGCTTGCAGAGGTTGAAAAAACTCTGGAAA
>PFTO01000006.1 GCA_002789615.1 Acidobacteria bacterium CG_4_9_14_3_um_filter_49_7
AAGTTGAAAAGAACGGAGATTCGATGATGAGACGGCTGCTGCTCCTGATTGTCTGCCTCGCTTTTCCTGTTGTGAATGGATTTGCGGATAACCTGAATATCACGGCGGACGAGGTCCATTCTGACACAAAGAAGGAAATTCTCTCGCTGGTGGGATCTGCCACTGTTCAGTCGCAGAAGGTCACGATTCACGCGGACTTAATTACTATTTACAAGAAAGATAAACGAGTTGTGGCTGAGGGAAATGTCCATGGAGAAATGGCAGACGGCAAGTTCACCGGTGAAAAGATGGAATATTTCACGGAAAAAGGCACAGCCAACATTACCAATGGCAGCGTTGTGCTCAGTCAGGATTTTGTGTTCCGGGCAAGGGAGATTCATTATCTCGGTGATGACCGTTACCACCTGGTGGATGGCTCCATGACCACCTGCCCGGATTGCTGTGAAAAGTGGTCTTTCGATGCCAGCCAGATCAAGGTGAGAAAAGAAGGCTACGCTTTTTTTGACAACCTGACTTTCAGGGTCGGAAAACATCACTACATGTACCTGCCGAAGTTCATCTATCCCGCAAAAATGAAACGTACTTTCGGACTTCTCCCCCCGGAAATCGGCAATTCTTCAAAGCATGGCTTTAGCTATCAACAGAGCCTGTTTATACCGATCGGTGATTCTATGGATGCCACTTACACGCTGGACTATTATTCCAAAGCGGGTACCGGCAATGGCTTTGAATACCGGCTGGCGAGAAAACCCGACGAATTCGGCGAGTTTTATGTGTACACGATCAATGACAAGTTGATAGGGGAAAGGCGCAGCTTTTTTGATGGCAACTACCACTACTTCCTGCCTTCGGGAGACAAGATTCGTCTCCAGAGTTTCGAAGGGGATGATTTCAACCTGATCCGTGATTTCACTTTCCGTGATTATGACCTCGCGATGAGAAGCTTTTTTACTGATTTTTCATATGAAATAAATCGCCCCCATTTCCAGTTTACTGTAACGGCAACAAGACAGAACATCCTGTTTGCAGACGGAAAGAAAGCCTTTAATGATCTGCCTGAAATTCGCTTTTCCAGCCGAGCCATGACCCTTGCGGGTCACCGCATTCGATTGGATGCCGGTGCGGGAGATGTTCAGAATCCCAACCTGGATGATTCGAGTTTTCTGAGCAGTTTTGTAAAAGCGGAAGCCACCCGGAATTTTGCCCTTGGAAGTTTCACTGTGGTGGATCGATTCCAGGCCGCATTCCACGGTTACGGCAACAATTCTGCACTCAACGACTATTCTTCCTTCCTGGGGGAAGTGAGGCTGTTCTCCCCTGCCCTTGAGCGCCAGTATGGTTCGACAATTCACCGGGTTCAGCTGTTTGCGGGGTTGGGCTACCACAATGCAAGCGAAGCATTTCCGGAGTTCATCAACGATAGCGAAGACTATATCCTTCCCGACGGCATGTACGGCAGCCTGGGCGTGGAATCAACTTTGAGTTCGGGAAACACAACTGCAATCGGCGGGCTGTATGTTACCCGCAACCTGTCCCACAACAACTATCATAACCCCAATGACACGACTCAGACATCCGAAACCAGCCCCCTCGTGGGCTACCTCAGAATGCCGTTTTCCAGTGGTGTGAGTTTCAGTCTGGACGCCCGCTACGACCCGGCGCTGAATACGGTGGACCGGATGATGTTTACCGCCAACCTTGGGGAGCATTTATCCGCGTCATATCTGAGGGCCTTTACTTTTGGGGAAAACGATGTCCGTGATTCGTTGATTGCGTCTATCCATGGGCGTCTCAGCGAGAACTGGACCGCCAGTTTCAGTGCGGATTATGACTTCAAACTGAACGATTACCGCTACAAAATGATCCAGATCCGCTACTACCGGGACTGTATCGGTATGAATATCACCTACCGGAACAACTCTTACAGTACCGTTACGACCAATGAATTCATCATCTCACTGGTTCTGCGGAATATCGGCGAGATGTTCAAGTACAGATTGGGACTTTAGAAGGCCTGCGGTGCGGTAGCCGAATGTTAAGTGTTAGATGTTAAATGAAAGATGAGAAAAATCAGGGAGTTGACTATTTTCCTTTCTTTTTCCCCTGCAAGTCACGATTCACAAATCACGGCACCTTTGGTGCCCGGATACAAATTGTTACAAACTTCTTGAACAAAATAGAGTTTTGAAACGTAGAATTCATTGGTATTGACATTATTTTTGTGGAGGGATCATGAAGAAGTTGATTGTGGTGGGAATTCTACTGGTTGCGATGCCGATTCTCGGGCAAAACCAGCAAAAACTGACACTGGACGGAGCAATTAAACAAGCATTGAAGAATAACCTGGATATTCAAATTTCCAAGATCTCGTATGAACAGAGCCAGGCAGACATTAATGGGGCGAAAGGAATTTTTGATTTGAATTTCAGCATGAATGCGGAGCATAGCGACACCAGTCGGGCCCCCAGAAACGAGCTGCAGGCAGCTTCGGAAAAGCAGGATTTGTTGACATTTTCCGCCCAGCAGCTTATCAGCACCGGTGCAATACTTTCATTGAATTTTACCAACTACAAGTATGAGACAAGCGCCGATTATCAGTTTTCAACCCTGAACCCGGTTTACGGTGCAAACACCCGGCTCAAGATTGAGCAGCCGATTTTTAACGGATTTGGTAAGAAGAATGTTGAATACCAGATTAATCTGAACAAGCAATACAGTGAACGGTCCCTGGAGCAACTGAAGGATACAGTCACCGACCTTCTTAAAGATACGGAATCCGGTTACCTTGACCTGCTCTACAGCGTTCAGAATCTGAAAGTCGCGCAGGAGTCTCTGGAACTGGCAAAAGAACAGTCTCAAATAACAAAAAAGAAGGTCGAAGTCGGCACACTGGCCCCGGTGGACCAGCTCCAGTCCGACGCCAACCTTGCCGACGCCGAGCAGAAGCTTGTTTCTGCTGAGAATCTCCTGCTCGCGGCCCAGGACCAGATGAAGAAGATCCTGAACCTTAAACAAGAGGAATGGAATGTAACTTTTGTTCCTGAAGAAGATCCCGCATTCCACGTCCAGAATTTTGATCGAAAGAAGTGTGTCGATACTGCCTTGAAGAACAACCCGCAGATTAAGATTGCACAGCTTAATATGAAGGCTTCCCAATTGAGTATGGATTTTCAGAATGATAAAATGAAACCTACGGTCAGCGTGTATGGCACCTTGTCCTATGATGGAAACAATACTCAGGTTCTCAGAGATCCTGCCACGGGAGAACCCATTTTTGACCAGTTCGGAAGAATGCAGATCTATCCTGGTTCGTATCACGACGCGTTCAGCGATATGAACAGCCTGGATCACCAGTCATGGTCAGTTGGCGTCAACGTGAGCTTTCCCCTCCAGAACAGGGCAGCAAAAGCATCTTATATGCGCGCAAAACTGGACAAGACAGGAAATGACTTTCAGTTACAGAATGCGATTATTCAGGTGACCAACAGCGTCCGGGATGCCCTACGAAATCTCAAAGCCAGCCTCAGAAGTATTGACGCCGCAAAAAAGACCCGGGAATTGAGAGAAAAGAACCTGGAAATTGAAAAAAAGAAGTTTATAAACGGCATGTCCACCAACTTCCTGGTTTCTCAACGAGAAGACGAGTTGTCACAGGCGAGAATTTCCGAACTGAATGCCAAGGTTTCCTATCAGAAGTCAGTGGTTCTGTTGAAGAAATCGATGGGTACACTTCTGGATGAACGCAACATCAAGTTTGAGGAACCAGCTGTGGATTGAGATTGTCTCCAACCAAACGCTGAAATACAGCGTTTGACCTCCTGTTTGCCTGCTTCATACACGGGCAAACACCGGCACGAAGGGACGGCGACCCCTACTGTCCCTTCGCGCCGGAATAATATTCAAGACAAGACGAGATAAGTTTAAGTTTAAGTCGGAGTTTAAGTCAAAGCAGGGAAAGAGAACAAATAGCCAAATCCCTGTCTTTACTCAAAACTTAAACTCAACCTTTTCTGGCCCTCCGGCCCGTGGGCGTGGGCGGCAGAACGGCACATACTGGTCAGTTGTCGAGCTACTCTCAGTCTTTTCTGTACTCAAACTCAAACTCAAGCTTAAACTTGGCTCTCTCCCACATCACATTTGACAACCCGGGTTCCGCGTATCGCGTATTCGGGAGAGCCTTTCAGCTTCAAGCACTTGAAGGGCGTGTTCCGTGAACGGGATTTGAATTTTTCCGGGTCAATGACAATCTCACGGTCTGTCGAGAATATCGTAATGTCGGCCTTTTTCCCTACCCGAAGCCGGTCATCTTTCATGCCAATGATTTTTGCGGGATTTGTGGACATGCATTCTACAATGCGCTTCAACGGGACGTTATGCTGGTGATACAGACTGTCCAGCACAGCTGGGATCGCTGTTTCAAAGCCGATAATCCCGAAGGCGCAGATATCAATCTCACACTTCTTGTGTTCGTGGGGATGGGGCGCATGGTCGGTTGCAATGCAGTCAATGGTTCCATCCTTCACACCTTCGATCATTGCCAGGCGATCCGCCTCAATGCGGATTGGGGGCTTCATGATGAAGTTTGTGTCAAAGGTTTCCAGTGCTGTGTCGTTGAAGAAAAGGTGGTGGGGCGTCACTTCGGTTGTGACGTGCTCTCCACGGTCTTTCGCCCGACGGACCATGTCCAGGCTGTATGCACTGGAAAGGTGAGAAATATGGAGCCAGGCCTTGACATACCGGTTCAAAATAATGTCACGGGACACGATGATATCTTCAGCCACCGTAGGCATTCCCTTCAAACCCAGCTTGGTGGACATAAAATCTTCATTCATCACCGCACCCCTGGTCAGAGTCAGTTCTTCCGCATGTTCCATCAACGGTATCCCAAATAACAGGGAGTATTCCAGCGCTTTCCTCAACAGCTCAGAAGTGGCAACCGGATTTCCGTCATCACTGATCGCGACAATTCCTTCCTGGACCATTTCCCCGATGGCTGCTAACTCGTGACCAGCACGGCTTTTGCTCACAGCGCCGACTGGACAGACTTTTGCATACCCGGCCCGCTGGGCCTTTTCACGAACGAGTGCCACGATTGCGGCGTTATCCATGCAGGGGTTGGTGTTCGGCATAGCGGTCACGGTTGTGAAACCACCGTTCATTGCGGATTTGCAACCACTTTCCATTGTTTCCGCCCGCTCATTTCCCGGTTCGCGAAGGTGGGCGTGTGCATCCACAAAACCCGGCGCAACGATCATGCCGGTGGCATCGATTACTTTGTCCACGGTGCTCTCATCCAGGTTCACATCTATCTGTTCCACTCTTCCGTCGACAATCAGAATGTCCAGCACCTTGTCCAGGCCGGAATCCGGGTTGATGACGTGCCCGTTCTTAATGAGTAAGTTCATTTATTTTCCCTCCTGCCAGCAGATACAACACCGCCATCCGAATTGAAATGCCGTTGCTGACCTGTTCCAGAATCACGGACCGGGGCCCGTCTGCCACTTCGGAGTTGATTTCCACTCCCCGGTTAATGGGGCCCGGATGCATTACAATACCGTTCTTTTTCAATCGCTTCACCCTCTCACGACTTAAGCCGTATAACATGTTGAATTCTTCCAGTGAGGGGAAAAAGCTCTCTTTCTGGCGTTCCTTCTGAATGCGGAGCATCATGACCACATCCGCATCTTCAATTGCCTTGTCAAAGTCGGTTTCCACCCGGACGTTCATGCCCTCAATTTCCCTCGGAATCAAAGTGGCCGGACCGGAAAGCACAACATCGTTTCCCATTTTTGTCAGCAGAAAAATGTTGGACCGGGTAACCCTGGAATGGGCAATGTCTCCGGCGATTACAATTTTCAGGCCGGTGAGAGTTCCCAGTTTTTCACGGATGGTGAAGGCGTCAAGGAGCGCCTGGGTGGGATGTTCGTGGGGGCCGTCTCCGGCGTTCGCCACTGACGCATCAATGTTGTCGGCAAGGAACTTCGCGGAACCGGGGGACGAATGCCGCATCACCACGATGTGCGGTTCCATGGATTCCAGTGTTTTGATGGTGTCGTAAAAAGACTCTCCCTTTGTCAGAGAACTGGCAGAGGCCGAAAAATTCAGAATATCGGCTCCAAGCCGCTTTTCCGCGATTTCAAAGGATGAGCGGGTGCGGGTGGAGTTTTCCATGAAGAGGTTCAGAATCAGTTTCCCCCGGAGAGCGGGAAATTTTTTGTTATTGCCTGCGCAGAGTTCCTTGAATATCTTCGCGCCATCCAGAATCTGCTCGATTTCAACCTTGTCCAGGGGTTCAATTCCAAGCAGGTTTTTGTGTTTGTATTGCATCTTATTCACCGTTCTTTTTCAAAAGCAGGACCTCGTCCCGCCCGTCTTCTTCCATAACATGGACCTGCACCATCTCATCGGAAGAGGTTGGAATATTCTTGCCCACCACATCCGCCCGGATCGGCAGCTCCCGGTGTCCCCTGTCCACCAGCACCGCAAGGCGAATATAAGTCGGACGCCCGAAGTCCAGAATTCCCTCGATTCCCGCGCGAACCGTCCGGCCGGTGTAGAGGACATCATCCACCAGTACGACTTTTTTGTTGGTCACGGGGAAGGGAATCTCGGTTTCCTTCAGGTAAGCGTTGGCAACATTGGTAATCAGGTCATCCCGGTACAGAGTAATGTCCAGGAGACCTACCGGAACCTTTGTGCCCTCCACTTCCAGAATTGCTTCTGCAATGCGTTTGGCAATGTGATCACCCCTGGTTCGGATTCCCACAAGGAGCAGGTCCTTGCAGCCTTCCGTCATCTCCAGGATTTCATGGGTCATCCGCTTAACGGTGCGCCCCATGGTTTCTGAATCCATCAACGTCTTCTCATTTGGCATAGAAACCCCCATTGAAAAAAAAGACCGGGAAATCCGATCCTATGGTTAATTGAGTTTTGGTTTTGATTGAGCTGGTAGTGAGCATCCTTCACCTCTTTCCGGCATCACAGTACCGAATTAAAGAGCTGTACATATTGTGGAGCATACACGACTGTTTCGCAAGTACTTTCTCTCCGAATCATGTAAAGAAGGGAGAGAAAAGTTTAAGTTTGAGTTTAAGTTTAAGTAAAAACAGGAATTGCCCCTCCTTCTCATTCCGGACTCAAACTTAAGCTCAAACTTGTTCCCACTTGGCTGGCTGGAAATGAGATACTGGCTTGCCATGAAAAGGATAACGACAGAAACACTTACAGGCAGAAAAATCGCAAAGTTCTGGACACCACTGGCCGCCACCTGGCTGATGATGGCTACGGAAGGTCCGTTCATCGCAGCGATCATCGCCCGTCTTCCGGAACCAAAGTTCAACCTAGCGGCTTACGGCGTGGCGTTTTCCTATGCGCTGATTGTGGAATCTCCCATTATTATGATTATGACTGCTTCCACCGCATTGGTGAAAGACCGGCATTCTTTTCAGAAGCTGTTTCGCTACACCCTATTTCTCAATATCTTTATTACAGTGTTGATGCTTATTGGATTAGCACCGGAAATTTTCAACTTTGTCACCGAAGTTCTCATCGGTCTGCCAACTCACATCGCGAAACTAACCCGAACGGCGGCCCTTTTGTTGATACCCTGGCCTGCTGCGATCGGGTTCCGGAGATTCTACCAGGGAATTTTGATTACCCACAATAAGACCCGCCGCATTGCTTTCGCAACGATTTTCCGTCTCGTATCCATGGCCGTCACGGCAACTCTCCTGTTTGAAGAACACCGGCTCAGTGGTGCGGCAGTTGGAGCTATTTCTCTGTCTACGGGAGTGGTTCTGGAATCTTTTGTCATCTACTTCATGGCCGCCCCCTACATCCGTGGACTGCGTGAAAAATCCCCTGTTTCCAATCAACCTCAGCTTAATTACCGCTTCATTTCCGTTTTTTATTACCCATTGGCAATCACATCCATACTCGCACTTGGCGTACAACCTCTGGTGACTTTTTTCATGGGACACAGCCGTTTTCCTGTGGAGTCCCTGGCCGTACTTCCCGTGGTCACATCCCTTGTTTTTGTTTTTCGAAGCATGGGGTTGTCATTCCAGGAGGTTGTCATCGCCCTGATGGGAGAAAATCGCGAGGGTTATGTTCCTCTGAAACGCTTCACGACCATTCTTGCCCTCACCACCAGCTTTTTACTTGGGATTATTGCTTTCACACCGGCTTCCCAGGTATGGTTTCAGCAGATATCGGGATTGTCTAAACAATTAGCGGATTTTGCGATTTTGCCCACCCGGATTCTTGTCCTGATGCCGGCATTGTCTGTATTGATTTCATGGCAGCGGGCAAATCTGGTTCATGTCCGCCAGACCGGACCGATTACATGGGCCACAGTCATTGAAATCAGCGGTATCGTGCTGACTCTCTTCATTTCCATCCGCTACCTGAATATGGTCGGCGTCGTTGCAGCGGCCGCGGCCTTTCTCATTGGGAGGCTCGGTGCCAACAGCTGGCTTGCCCTCTCCCGCAACAAAGCCGCTGATCTCCGTTGACAGAATTCTGCACCGCAAAAATATCCCGAATTTCCCTTGAAAATTTGAATTTCGGATAATACAATCGTCAGATGTCGAATCAAAGATTGTGCATCTTCATTCAATTCCATTCTTTTATTTTTGAAGAAAGAATTACGAATCTATGACACTATTTTTGCATTTTTTTCATATTTAGACTCAAAAGAGGGGGGTTCCAGTGAAAAGATTTTTTCAGTTTGCATTATTGTTCCTGCTAATCGGAGGAATGGTAGCAGCGACACCTGTGTTCGCACAGGGTTCACTCTTTTTCTCCGAATATGTGGAGGGTAGTTCCTACAACAAAGCAGTGGAAATCTACAACAATACCGGCTCGACTGTTGACCTCGCGACATCCAATGTCACTGTGGAGATATATTTTAACGGCGCCTTATACGCCGGACAAACCATCTCCCTGACGGGAAGCGTGGCAGATGGCGAAGTATTTGTGCTGTCTCATACCAGTGCGGCGGCCACCATTCTCGCCGTAGCAGACCAGACCAGCAGCTCCGTTAGTTTTAACGGAGATGATGCCGTTGTACTGAAGGTAAATGGCACGCTTGTGGACTGTATCGGCCAGATCGGGTCTGATCCTGGTACCCAGTGGGGGAGCGGGGACGCTTCCACAGCGGACAATACACTCCGTCGCAAAAGCACCATTTGTATAGGTGACACCAATCCCAATGATGCCTTCGACCCGGCTGTGGAATGGGATGGTTATGCTATCAATACTTTTGACGGATTGGGAAGCCACACAGCGTCCTGCGGCGGACCGGTCAACCTTCCGGTCGTTGTGGACTGCGACAGCCCGTTCAACACAATGGAAGGGATCGGTGGCGTACACCAGGTCAGTGCTTCGGACGCAGACGGCACCATTGCCGATATTGTTATCACCGACATCACTCCTACACCTGCAGCAGGCACC
>PFTO01000146.1 GCA_002789615.1 Acidobacteria bacterium CG_4_9_14_3_um_filter_49_7
GTGGACTTTCCGGAACCGGACAGGCCGGTCAGCCAGAGAACGATGCCTTTCTGGCCAAGCAAATGTTCACGCTGGCTGCGATCAACATGTCTATTTGACCATATGATGCTATCGGGGTGATGAACGCTGGCAGAGATGTGTTCTGTGTTCTGTGTTCTGGAAGAGGGACAGAGATGTGTTCTGTGTTCTATCTGGAGAGTGATGGGTGATGAGCGGCAGATGAGATGTGTTCTGTGTTCTGACAGAAAAAGACAGGGAACGGGTCAATCCGTATCTTAGCTCTTCTGTCTTGCACTTAAACTTACACTCTCAATCGCACTTCCTATTGCCAACTCCCTGATTTTCTGCACCATCCACTTGATCCGAGGGGCCGAATCGGCCCCTCGGATTCTCTCGTCTTATCTGCTTCCGGTAAGTGCGGTCATGAAGGTTCTGTCCAGATCGCCGCTTGATTCCAGGGCTACCACAGGAGAGGTGGAGCTGTAGCGGACGGTGTCTCCTGCTTCCAGGGTTACCCCGGTGAAATAATCCGCAACAACCACTTTGAACCGGTGCATGGCCGCAATGGACTCGGCTTTTTCCGCTTTCACCGTGCCATCTGCCCCAACCAACTGGATGGTAACCGTTGCATCCGTCGCACTCACATTGGTGATGGCGATTCCTGTCCAGTTCCCTTCACCGGTGAGAACATCCGGCAGGATGCCCCAGGTGTTGGCCACTGTGGGCAGCGCCATCCCGCAGATACCGGCATGGTAAGTACCATATATCTCAATGCCATTGATTACCTGATCGGCTTCAATTATACCCCAGCGGGCCGTACCTGCTTCGCTTGTGAACAAGTCAGACATCAGCCCCTTAATCTTGGACATGGCCGGGATGGTGAGCATTTCAGTACCCACAAGGTTGCCATTGTCATCATAGAATGTCGCGGTTGCCGTTGCCGGGCTGGTTCCGGTATTGAGGAAAGCGAATCCTGTCCAGAATATATCAGTTTCTTCCGGTACATGGGGAATGTACAGCATTGTACTGCCCCGATCCACCAACTCACAGGCAGCGCCGTCGCTGCCGTCTTTCACAAACATCTCAAAACCCGACAAGCTGTTAACATTGCTGAACGGGTCTGAGGCATATGCCATCAGCTGTCCCCAGGCATCGCCGACTGCCACATCAGCAGGCAGCATGGCTTCCAGGTCAAGGGTAACAGCTGGGACAGCCGTGTGGGATTCTGTCATTCCTGCCACAGTTACGTCCAGCATCAGCGGATTGCTGTTTGACAGGTAGGCGTAGGTATTCCAGTAATCAACTTCCTCTGCAATATGGGGAGCAAAGAGCGGGCTTTGCAGCCATGTGGAGAGTTCTGCAGTCATCCGGACCGTATCTGTGTTGACCCTTGAGAAGAGCAGAAGGTGACGATCTGCCGTAGCCTGGATGAAATTGTAGGTGAGCTCATCGAAACTGTCCGAAGCGAGGACTGCGGAGCCATTTGCCGGTACGTTGAGAATGTCGCTGCCAACTATTTCGCCGGCTGCATTTTTTGCGTCCATCGTAACCGTTGCCGCTTCATCGAACTCATTGACCGCGGTTGTCTGAATGCTGGCTGTTCCGTTCTTCGTCAGTTGATTCATCTGGATCAGGCTGGGCAGAGGGATGGCCATGGGTGCTGAACGGGCCACATTGATGCCGCCGCCTCCGGTGGCTCCGCTATCCAGTGTCGCAGTTGCGGTTTCT
>PFTO01000165.1 GCA_002789615.1 Acidobacteria bacterium CG_4_9_14_3_um_filter_49_7
TGCGCAGGTAATCCATCCAGAATGCCACAGATTCACCGTGGAAGTTTCCACCGGAAACCAGTTTGTTTTGTTCCGCAAATACCATGGGATTGTCGGTTGCGGAATTCATTTCGATTTGAAGCATCTTATCTACGAGGGAGATGGTTTCCCGAACCGGACCGTGAACCTGGGGAATGCAGCGAAGCGTGTAGCTGTCCTGCACTTTGCTGCAGTCTCTGTGGGACTGCGCGATTTCACTGTTTCCCAGTAGGGATCGCATGTTGGTTGCGCAGGTAATCTGCCCTGTGTAGGGTCTTTCCAGGTGAATCCGTTCGTCAAAGGCAGTAACGGTACCCTTGGAGGCTTCCAGTGTCATGGCACCGGCAATGTCGGCCAGTGTTGCAAGGTGCTTTGCCTGATGCAGCGCCTTTGCGCCTACGGCAGTCATAACCTGTGTGCCGTTGATCAGCGCAAGGCCTTCTTTGGCCCTGAGGCGGCATGGTTCGAGTCCGGCCATTTTCAGGATTTCCGCTCCGGTGCCTTCCTGGTCTTCCAGACGTGCCCGCCCTTCGCCAATGAGCACCAGGGCCAGGTGAGCCAGCGGGGCCAGGTCACCGGATGCACCGACGGAGCCTTTTTCGGGAATCAGTGGAATGACGTTCCGGTTGATCATCTCGATAAGCAGGTCCAGTACTTCTATGGAAATTCCGGAGCGGCCCTTTGCCAGTACATTGGCCCGAAGCACCATGATCATTTTGGCAATATCAGCAGGGAAGGGGTTGCCCACACCTGCCGCATGGGAGCGAAGCAGGTTATACTGCAGTTCTTCCACTTTTTCATGGGGAATGGTAACGGTAGCGAAATTGCCGAATCCAGTTGTAACGCCGTACACAACGCGATTTTCTGCCACGATGCTGTCTACCACATCCCGGCTTTGCTGAATCCAGGCACGGGCTTCGTCGGAGAGTCTGACAGTGCTTTTGCCCTCCCCGATTGCAATGAGATCATCCAGTGTCAGGGTATTCCCGTCCAGTAATACTTTTTTCATAACAGTTCCTTTGCGATGTAAAGGATAACCAATCCTGTGAGGATGATAGCTAGCCCGACCTGCCGGAGTGTGGCCGGTTTTGTTGACGCAATCTGCCGAATCGCTTTCCGGTATGTTTCCGGGAGAAAAAACGGCATTATCCCTTCCACAAGCAAGGTAAATCCAATAACCAGTAAAAAAAGTTTCATCTGTATCGCTCCAGTCAATCAGACAGATTTTCCGTTCCACGGGGATTATAGCTCATTTTTGGCATTGAAATCGAGAAAAGGGGTGCAAAAAAGCGGGGCAAGGCTCGGCAGGTTGATGCTGAGTTGAAGGGAAGGTTGAGCAAAAAAACAGGAAGCAAACTGCTTCCTGTTTTTTTGCCGATACCCAGCTCCCGGAAATGCGGACTCTCAGAAGCGGAATTTGAAGCCGGCAGTGGCCAGCAGGCCATCGGCCGTGTTGTCTCCGGGGGCGTCCTCGGTCACGAAGATGTAGCGGCCATCAAGTGTCAGTGCCACATTGGGAGACAGGAAAATGTCTATTCCCGCCCCGGCGTGGAAACCGGCATCCGTGTACTCAGTGTCGGAAATGAGGTAATCGTCCCAGCCGTCACTGGCCCAGTAGTTGTAGCTGGAGCGGTAGAGACCGACGCCGCCGACAAAGTAAAACTGAACCTGCTGTGTAGCGGGCAGATAGAGGAGCAGCGATGCCTGGTAGGCGTCGGTGGACCAGCCGGTTCCAAACATTCCGTTGAACTGATTGTCGTAGGAGAACTCGATTCCCATCGCGTCATTGAACTTGATGCCGAACATAGCGCCGAAGCTGACGTCCCGGCCCTCCCCCATGTTGTCCACCAGCAGTGTTCCTGCCCTCACACCGACATAGACATTGTTTTGCTCGTAGGTTACATCCCGGGCCTGAACGGACAGTACCACAAACAGTGCCAGTGCAATCATTGTTACTCGTTTCATTTTGACCTCCCTTTTTTCAGTCGTCGCCCTCAATAGAGCAAGGGTTGTGCCAGAATTGTTGTCCGCTCACTTGGTCTGTAAAAGGGCTGAGGCCTGTTCTTTTTGTATCTATTTTTGTAAGTGTGTTTTATGTCCTGTAATGGTCCCATGGGGCCGAATCAGGGAAAATGGAGAAAGGTGACAGGCCTCACTTCCAGGTGGGACTTCCTGCGGTTGACGACGGGAGGGTAGGGCTTTTTGGAGAAAGGGATGACCCCTTTTCAGGACGCCTTCAGAATAGTAGAATTTTCAGAGCGATGGCAATGAGAACGAACCCGCCGGCTATGGACACCTTCTGGCCGAAGCCCTGTCCCAGTAATCTCCCGAACTGAATCCCGAGATAGGAAATAATTCCAGTTACAATGCCAATTATGATGGCAGGAAGGATGATGGACATCCCAAGGAGGGAAAAACTGACGCCCACTGCAAGTGCATCAATGCTGACACTGGTGGACAGCGCCATGAGCAGTATGCCTCTTGTCGGGTCTTTTTGTTGAGTTTCTTCTCCTTCGAGGACGGCATCCCAGATCATCTTAATGCCCACACCAAGGAGCAGAACAAAGGCAATGATTTTGTTCCATCCCAGAAGGTGTGCGCTGATTGTGTTCCCGGCCAGCCACCCGATCACGGGGTAGAGCGCCTGGAAGAGGCCGAAGTGAAAGTAGATTCGAAAGGCTTGTCGTTTGGAGATATCTCCAAGGAAGACGGAGGTGGAGATGGAAACTGCCAGTGCATCCATGGCAAGGGAAACGGATATGGCCAGCAGGGTCAGAAGATTGGGCATATCAGTGACTTCTTTTCGCGATGAACCTGGCGATTCCAGCAAGAAGTTCGGATTCCGGAATATCTTCCAGTGCCTGAAGTGCTTCATGAAGGAGGGAATCGGCGAGTTCAGCGGCGCCGTCCCGTCCGTAGAGTGCAGGGTATGTGATTTTGTGTTGTTTCCGATCTTTTCCCGGTGTTTTGCCGAGCTGGGCGAGGGTGGCAGTTTCGTCCAGGATGTCGTCCACAACCTGAAACAGGAGTCCGATTTTCTCTCCGTATTTCCTTAATGAGTGCCATGGCTTTTCAGGGATTTCCCACAGAAAAGCGGGCACGAGGCAGGAAATTTGAATCATGGCGCCGGTTTTTCTCACGTGTAGCTGCTCCAGAAAATCCGCGTCCCCGGTGTCCGGATGTTCCATGTCCATTACCTGTCCTGCCACCATACCGCGGATTCCGGCGGCCCTGGACAGTTCTCTAATGAATCGGAGTTTTCCGGAAGGGGAAATGCTGTTGTCCATTCCAGCTGCGGCCACATGGAAAGCCTCCGTCAACAGGCCGTCTCCGGCCAGTATTGCCAATGCTTCCCCGTACACCTTATGGCTGGTGGCCCTTCCCCGTCGGAAATCGTCGTCATCCATTGCCGGCAAGTCATCGTGGATCAGCGAATAGGTATGAATCATCTCAATGGCCAGTGCTGCAGGCACAACCAGCCTGGGGTCTTTCCCCAGTGCCTTCGCGGCGGCAAGGGCGAGGATGGGGCGGATTCGTTTGCCTCCGGCATGGTAGGAGTAAGCCATGGCTTCCCCCAGTACCGGTGCTTGTGGGAGAGTGAAGGGAAAGATACTTTCGGCTTCTTTTTCAAAAAAATCTTTCAGCTCTGCCAGCTGCTCAGGAATTGTCCGGGACATCAAGGGGGACCTCCTGGTTCAGCGTCTCCACAAATTTTGTAATTTTCCCTCTGGCTTCCCTGAGCTCAGCGGAAAGCTCCCGGATGAGGCCGACACCTTCTTCAAACCGGGTCAATGCCTCTTCCAGTGCCAGGTCACCCCCGTTGATGGCTTCGACGATCTCTTCCAGGCGATTCATTTTTAGTTCAAAGTTTTTCTGACTCATGACTGCTCCTTTTTCTCACTATAGAGTACATGACAGAGCGCGAATCCGTCAACAAAGCGAATGTTGACTGTATCGCCGATATGAAGCTGCTCCACTTTTCGGAGCAGTTTTTTCCCATCCTTCGTGAATGTGGCGGTAAATCCCCGCTCCAGAACGTTGAGCGGATTTACCACGTTGAGGGTCCTTGTGAGTGCGTTCAGTTGTTGACCGGATTTATCCAACCGTCCGGTCATGTTGGCAGCCAGCTGTCCGGACAGGGCCTGAAGACGATTTTGAAAAACCCCTATCCGTTCCCGCATATAAGCAGGGTGGAGGCTTTTCTCAATGCTCTGGAAATGTGTTTCTTTTGTGTTCAGATGTCGTTTCATGCCGGCTGTGAGATTATCAGCAAGGCCATCCAGCTGTTGTTCGCGCTCCGGGAGAAAACGAAGTAGCTGGTCCCGTAGTCTTTCCGCCACCATATAAAATTTTGTAATTTCGGGATTCCGATCCCGCTGACGGAGCATAGCGGTGACAAGGGTATCGCGAACTTTCAGAAGCTGCAGGCCTATGGCCTGTACATTCTCGGCAAAATAGCGCCCAGCGGCTGTAGGTGTCGGAAGGCGAAGGTCAGCAACCAGGTCGGAGATGGGCGTGTCTTTTTCGTGGCCGATAGCCGAGACTACCGGGGTCTCGCAGTCAAAAATTGCCCGTGCCAATGCTTCATCATTGAAGCAGAACAGGTCTTCTTCGCTACCACCTCCCCGGGTTATCACAATTGTGTCCACGTCTGCCATTTTATCCAGAAGTTCAAGGCCCCGAATGATGGTGGACGCTGCTTCCGTTCCCTGGACCGACGCGGGAAACACGACAACCGAAAGCCTTGGGGCAGCTTGAATCATTCGCAGAAAGTCCCGGATTGCTGCGCCGTTTGGAGAGGTGATGAGTCCGATTTTTCCCGGTATGGCAGGGACCGTTTTCTTATGGATTTCGTCAAACAGGCCTTCTTTCTGGAGCTTATCTTTCAGTTGTTTCAACCTCAGCGCAAGTTCACCTTCTCCCGCAGGTACGACCTTCATGACGTTGAGCTGATAGGTACCGCGCTTGTCGTACACGGTAATCATGCCGAACGCATAAATTTTTGAGCCATTTTCCAGTTGGAAATCCAGAGTCCGGGCAAAATTAGCAAAAAAAGTACAGGGCAATACTGTGTCGTTCTGGTCCTTCATTGAAAAATAGATATGCCCGGCCCGGGAGCTGGATAGAGAGGTCACCTCTCCCACAATCCATATCCTGGATAGCGCGGGTACCTCCAGCTGGGTTTTGATAATTCGAGTAATTTGACTGACAGTATATGCATCATCAAGTGTCAATGGTTATGCCTCCACTCTTGGGTTTCAGTTCAAGTATCTGGTACCCCAGATCCGTTACTTCCGTTTTGAGAAAATCGGAGCTTCCCTCTGTCGCGATGGCGGCAACAGTGCCACCGCCAGCAGCCCCGCACATTCGGAATCCGGCCACAAGGGGAGAGTTCTCAAGGAATGCAAAGAGGTTTTCTGTCTGAGGAAGGAGCGAAACCGGTAGAGATTTTCGTACATCATAATCTTCCCGCATGTGACGGGCCAGGCTGTTAACATTCCCTTCTATCGCAGCGTTTACTGCGGAATTACCAATGTCAGCCAATTGGTAAAACGCGCTTCTGATCTGGCTGGAATCAAGAAAACCTTTGACCATTTCCCAGTTTGGCGCTCCGGAAAAATGACAGATACCGGTAAAAATGAGCACCATACGGTCCCGCAATCCATCCGGTATGGGTATCGGGTTGACAGTCAGCGTTCCTGCCGGAAAACGAATGCAATTCATGCCGCCGAAAAGAGGTGCAATGTAGTCCTGGACTCCTGTGGGACAGGCAATAATTCTGGCTTCAATGTCAGTAGCCGTACGGACAATTTCCATTGGCGTCAATTTAATCTCGAGTGCCTCAGAGAGGCCGGAAAGCAACGCAGCAAGGATGACTGATGACGTGCCAAGGCCTGAGCCCCGGGGAACATTGGAACGCACGGTTACCTTGAAACCCTGTTCTGTAAGAGGGCCGAAAAAGCGCATAGCGGCGACCGAGAGACTCAGATCCGGGTGGGTGGAATGAATCAGCCCGATCAGTCCTGTGTCTGCATTGACCACTGTGCTAGGGCCTGAAATTTGTTCGATTTTTATGGTTATGCCATCGCTCAACGTGCAGTTAAGTGTCACAGCATTGGGAATAATGGCGGAAATGGGCCAGATGTCCAGCGTGCCCCCGCCGAGATCTACCCGGACGGGGGCACGGATAATTCTAGATATCATTGGGTTTTGACGCGGAGCTCATCCAGCTTTTTTCGGGCGAGTCGTGCCTCCTGAGACAACGGAAATTTCTTAATTAAGTCCTGAAGTTCCACCACGCCGACGCCAATACTGTTGGAAGCCAGCAGACTGAGACCCTTGCGCAGTATTGCCGCGGGGAGCACATCACTGTCCGGATAATCGTTGATAACCTTCTCAAACTGGGCGATAGCATCCCGGTATTTTTCTTGTTCGTAGTAACACAGCCCCAGCCAGTAAAGGGCGTTGTCCACTTTGTCTGAATCCGGATAGTTGGTAGCAAAATCCTTGAACCCGATGGCGGCAACGTCGTAATGGCCTTGCAGGTAGTTGGTATAAGCGGAGGAAAACACAATGTCCGGCGAACCGATATGCTGCATCGACTGTGTAGCTGTGGACTGACTGTCCGGCTGTCCCGTTTCCGGCACCTTTCCCGGTCCCGGTCCGTTCAGATTTATAATCTTGCCGAGTAGTATGGTCATCTTGTCGTTGAGATCCCGAACCCGCTCAAACAGAATGTTGATATTTCCGTTGATTTCCTCCAGGGTGGCCTGCATGTCCGCCTGGGTCCGGTTGGCAGTTTCCCCGTTTTCAGTGTTGCTCCCAAGTTGTTCAATTGCCTTGGTCTGTTCCGCCTGATCTTTTTGAATTCTCCAGATCTGACTCTTAATATCCGTAATGTCCTGGGCAAGATTGGACTGTTCCACGCAGGATACTGCTGTCATGAGCAGCAGTGTCGCCGCAATCCATTTCAACATAATGCCTCCCTATTTCTCCACAATCACGAAGTGGCATCGGCGGTTCTGGGACCATGCCCATTCTCCATCGCCCTGGACTTTCGGCCGCATTTCTCCATAGCTGATGGTTCTCATGCGGGTTGACAAAATCCCAAGGGAAATCAGGTAGTTCTTGACACTTGTGGCGCGCCGGTCACCCAGTGCCATATTGTATTGTTCTGTCCCTCTTTCATCGCAATGCCCCTCAATGACAATCTTAACACTGGGATGCTGCTGGAGCCACTCGGCATGTTTTGCCAGCATATCCCGGGTAGAGCCGGTCAGGACGGACTTGTCAAAGTCGAAATAAACATCCTGAAGTGTTTCTTCCCGGTTAAGATCATCAACGCTCTTGCCTGAAAACGTATTGTTTCCCAGTGTGTTTTCATTTATTTCGCTGTTGTCCAGTGGTGATTCGGTCACCGTCTGAGCCTCTGGTTTTGGCTGAGGCGGTGGAGCTGGACTCGGATTCGGGGCCGGGGCCTTGTGACAGGAAACTGCCAGCAGGACAACGGCACAAACAGTAAAGATTGCTCTCAATTTCATCTGCTTCCCCCTGTATAATTTCTGAGGTCGGGTTTATTATACCTCATCCTGTTGTTTTTTAAAGGAAAAAGGGTGAAGAGTTCAGAAAGAACGGAGAATGCCCAGTTCGTTGATTTTCTCCACGCCCACGCAAAACGCTCACTCTTTTTTTTCTTTCATTTAACATTTATCACTTAACATTCAGCACTCTGATTGCGCCGCAGGCGCAATCAGAGGACCCAGTTGAGGACAGTTTTGTCTGCAAGAAAGGCGGCTGCCTCGGGCAGGGGGGATCCTGAAATCGGGAGAGCATTGATAATGACGGAATGTTCTGGCAGTTCCACTGACATGTCAAAAGCGCGGAGTCCCCGAACACCACTGGCAAGCCGTTTCCCTGACGGGTCTACAACGCCGTTGATTTGCAGCCCTTCTTCCAGCAATGCGTCAAGGAGGGATTTCCCATACCGCCAGATTCCGAACAGATAGAGCGGTCGATTTGCCAGGGGATCAAATTCCCGGAAAAAACGAGCCTTCTGCCGGAAAAGACGATCCTTTTTCAAGTTGGGATTGGTTCGGATTTCCCGGTTCGGATGATCGCGCCACTGCAGAAGTCTTTCCGGAAGTTTGGCCAGTTTTGCGCCGGAGACAAACGAACGAAAAATGAAATCGTAGTCTTCGGCAAAGCCGGTGTCCTGATACCCGCCCATGCGACGAAAGAATGAACGGGAGCCGAAAAAAGTGGGATGGACCATGGGGCTGTCCACGTAAATGTTCCGGCGCATGTCCACATCTGTCAGGAGAGAGTTGTGCCACTTCTGAAAGCTGTGGACTCCCTGAGAGATGTTTCCGGCATCACAGAAGCAGGTGACACAACAACCGCACAAGTCCACGTCGGGGTGAGAGTGCATAAACCCAAACTGTTTCCGGATGCGGGCCGGATGCATGAGGTCATCACCGTCCATTCTGGCGACAAAATCCCCTGTTGCGGCATTTAGTCCAATATTCAGCGCGGTGACAATCCCCTGTGATTTCGGCAATTCAATGATCTGAAGCCGGTCATCATGTTGAAGGGAGCAGAGCTTTCTTGCAGTGTCATCGGTGGAGCCATCATTGACGACAATAACTTCCATGTCATTGAATTCCTGATCCATGACTGAGTGCAGGGCGACTTCAATATAGTCTTCCTGATTCTTTACCGGCATTATCACGGACACTCCGGGCATTTTCCCTCCATGAACATGTAGGAAATTCAGCTCTATTCCCAGCATGTATCATATCACTGTGTCCGGTGAGACGGGTGATTCCTGTGAACGGGAGGAATATGATGGCATCCAGGAAGACAGAAGAAGGCATAAAAAAATGGACAGGGCTTTCTCCCTGCCCATTTCAGACAAAGATTAAACGCTGATGGAATCAGTCATCTCCTCCATTTGGGCCATTATGGCATTGATAGCAGGAAACACCACTGGTGCCGCCCCGTAATCCGAGCCGTGGCATGTCGCACACGATGTGTATCCATTGTGTTCGACGTAATTCCCATGGTCATTCCTCCATCCGTCCGGGTGGGGGCTAACCTCATGGGGATTCTCACCGGTTCGTCCATCGGTGTGACAGACGGAACAGTCTCCAAGGGGACCGGCCTTGCCCTGCAGCAGAACATTCTGTTCATTGTCTGGCGCGTATCCCGAA
>PFTO01000151.1:0-8893 GCA_002789615.1 Acidobacteria bacterium CG_4_9_14_3_um_filter_49_7
CGGGTGTATCTCTTGAGATCTCATGGACAAGATTCATGGCAGTCATGTTTACGAGCTTCCTGTCTGACATGTCCGGGTATCCCAATACTTTTTCATGGATGTGGAAGGGAGAAACATCGTTGAGACCCATGGAATCCACTGCGGTCTGGAGAATATCGTCCATTGGAATTCCAGCCGATTTCCCCTGTTTTTCAAGGTAATAGACTCCGGACTGAAGCAGTGCATCAAAGGGTATCAGGCCCACGATCTCGCTCCCGGTCACGATAATGCCGCGCTCAGAAGCCAATTTCCTTGCCGCTTCCAGCACGAGGTGGGGTGGGGTAATCTTGTAATTGGTTAAATTGATGGAAATCTGGACCCGATGATATTCGTCCACATACCAGCCGATTGCCTTGCAGTTTTTGAACAGTCCCGGCTTAATAACTGATTGTCCTGCCAGTTTTGTGATACTCATCCCATGTTCGTCCAGGATGGCGGGGAGGTCATAGTCGTGCTCACGCTTACAGTGGGTAAACAGTTCTTCAGGGGTTTCTGCGATAAAATCGCAGGTTCCGCAGAAAAACTCGTTTTCCTTGTGTTTCACGAGGGTTCCATTTGTATAAAAAGGGTGAATATTGCCCATGCGCCTTGGGCGGCCTTTTTCCCGCAGCTCCAGTGCAATATCCGTTGCGAACTTCTTTTCCCGTGTGTTGAGAGTAACATTGTAGGCGATCAGGAATTCCCGAACGCCGATAGCAGTAGCACCGGAGCGTTCATTGAACCGCGCCGGGCCGAAATCAGGTGCCCATTCCGGGGTCTGAAGTTTCTCAGCCAAACCTTCATATTCACCTTTTCGAATCGTGGCAAGGTTTCTTCTTTCCGGTTTTGTGGCAGCATATTCATACAGATAAATCGGTATATCCAAATCTTCACCTACTCGTTTCCCCAGCTTCTTTGCAATTTCAACACACTCTCCCATGCTGATATTGGAAACTGGAATAAACGGGCAGACATCCGTAGCACCCATTCGGGGATGAGCACCGGAATGTCTGGACATATCAATGAGTTCCGATGCTTTCTTAATGGCACGAAAGGCAGCTTCCACTATCGTATCCGGTTCTCCGACAAAAGTAAAAACGGTTCGGTTGGTATCCGCGCCCGGGTCCACGTCCAGAAGTTGAACATTGTCAACGGAACGAATCACATTCGCAATCTGATCCAGGATGTTCTGGTCTCTTCCCTCGGAAAAATTAGGTACGCATTCCACAATCTGTTTCATATTGCCTCCATCCGGCCCAATTCGAATCCAACATACCAGAAGATTTAGAGAAAGTCACGCCCGCAGAAAATGAAATATTCCGGGAGAGAGGTGGCCGGTGTAAGACGGGAGGGTCAAAAGAGAGAACAAAATGAACAGGGTAGAGGGAAGCATGTTCTCACCTGAGAATACGTCTGAGCTTTCCTGCTGTTTAGCATCCTTCCGGGGCAGTACGGGTGAGATATTGGCCGGAACCTGGACATCCCAGATACTGACTGCTTTTGATGACGGGAATTCCGCGAAGAAAGACGCTTTCTACTTTTCCTGTGATAGAAATGCCTTCGTAGGTGTTGTAATCCACGTTCATATGCCGGGTCCTGGCTGAAATAGTATGGGTCTTTTCCGGGTCAAAAATGACAATATCCCCATCGCTTCCGGGGACAATATCCCCTTTTGAGGGATAGATTCCATAGCGCTTGGCCGGGGCCGTGCAACAGCGGTCCACCCATTGATTAAGGGAGATACGGTCTTGTTTTACGCCAAAATGGTAGAGGATCTCCACCCTGTCCTCAATCCCCGGCGCACCGTTTGGAATCCTGTCAAATCTGTCCTTTCGCAGTGTTTTCTGCTTTTCAAAAGAGAATGGACAGTGGTCAGTTCCCACAGTATCCAGTGTTCCTTCGGCGAGTCCCTTCCACAGGGCGTTCCGGTCGTGGATTTTCCGAAGGGGAGGGGAGAGCACCCATTTTGCCGCTTCAAATCCCGGTAAGTCGTATCTGTCATCTGCCAGGATCAGATACTGGGGGCAGGTTTCGGCGAAGAGGTGAACGCCCCGTTTCTTTGCTTCCGCAATGGCCTGGACGGATTCTTCACAGGTAATATGAACCAGATTCAGGTTGCCTCCGGTTTGTTCAGCCAGTCGGATGGCGCGTTCCACGGCTTCCACCTCTGCTTCACGGGGGTGTGCGAGGGCATGAAATTGCGGCGATTTCTTCCCTTCAGAAAGAAGGCGGTTGGTGGCCTCTTCCACCATATCCCCGTTTTCCGCATGGAGATTCACCAGAAAGCCGTATCTGCGGGATAGCTTCATCAATCGAACAAAGGCCTCGTCACTGATCATCAATCGTCCCTTGTAAGCGAAAAAACACTTGAAACTGCTGACTCCAGCATCAAGAAGTCCGGGAATTTCCTTTAAGAAATCTTCTCTGGGGTCTGAAATTGTCATGTGGAAACCGTAATCGCAGACCGCCTGATCTTTCGCACGAATCTGCCAGTCATTCAGCGTCTTATTAAGGGATTCTCCTATCACCTGATTTGCATAATCGATAATGCTGGTTGTCCCTCCGAAAAGTGCCGCCCGTGTTCCGGTGAAGTAGCTGTCACTGGAATGAGTTTCTCCAAGCGGCATTTCAATATGGGTATGTCCGTCAATAGCTCCGGGAAGCACCAGTTTCCCTGTGGCATCAATCACCTCAGCATCCGGGAATTGTGTCCTGATATTTGCTCCCACACTGTGGATCAGCCCGTCTTCGAGAAACACATCCCCTCGAAATGAATCTGTACAAGTAACAACTGTTCCGTTTTGAATCAGGAGCTTCATTATATCCTCCGTCTTTTCTTGATGGTACCACATAAGAAAAGACAAGGTTGGACAAGGTAAAGGTTGAAACATATTGTAGGGGATTTTGCCTTGACCGCAAAAAACGGAAGGGATAAAATATCTTCAAGCAGAGTAAAGAGATGCATTTCCGTAATGGAAACAGTCAGTTAATAATATGTCAGGTGTTTGCTTGGTTTCTGTGGTCCTGTGAAACCGCCTTTCAGGTAGCAGAAAGCCTGATTTTCAAACTCATAGCCAAATGGAGGATGGCATGGAAAAAGCTTTAATAGCAACTCAATTATTGTTTTATCTTTTGGGTGGTTTAGGAATTTCCTTTCTGGGAATTGGTATGCTCTGGTTTGTGTCGGTCTATAAGGAAAAGAAGAAGTCACTTCCCAGGCTTTCAGCGTGACCGGGTCTCTAATTTAATCAAATGTAAGGAGCCAGGGTAAGTTGTGCGTTACACCTGATGATAGAAAGTGGAGATGGCTGACTACTAAACAACGATGGAAAGACTTTTAGCCATTTCCCTATGATGGGAATGGGGCTTCGAAATGCTCGGAAATCACGAACGGGAGTCCAGAATGAAAGCAGCAAGAAGACAAAAGATAATTAGATCATCCATTGGGGCCCTTGTGGCAATATTTCTGTTCTTTTCTCCCGGATTAAGGCTGCCCGTTTTGGACAGCACGACTGACGGTTACTTTCGCGAGGCATTAACCAAAGCTGCTGTTACGTATGCAACCTGCCGGATTATCAATGCTTCTGTTTCAATTGTAAAGGATTCAAGCGTAAATCTGGAACCGGCGGGAGTCGGTGTTACATTGGCCGTAGGGCAGGTCCTGGATCCGATTGATGACATGGCTGAACGCGTCTCTGATGTGGTTGTGACGGCGATAACGTCATTGGGAGTCCAGAAACTGGCGTATGAGATTGGGGTATCACTTGCGCCACCGATACTTGCGATATTTCTCCTTATCCTGTCTGTCCTGATCTGGTTCGAAAACGAAGAACTGGCCACACTTCAAAAAACCATAATCAGGTTCATTCTGTTGCTTCTAATCGCCAGATTTGCACTTCCAATATCTGCTCTTACCAATAATTACATTCAGAAAAACTTTTTCGAAGGCCAGATAACGAGTGCATATAAAGAACTGGCGGTGGGGTCTGCGGCACTTGACAAATTGACGAAAATTTCACTCCCGGAGAGTGATGGCATGTTGGGAACCCTCAAGAATAACGCGTCATTCATACAGCGCAAATCTGTGGAGTTCAAAGATGCCATCATTACCACAGTCCACAACGCGGGAAATATCATAGAAAACCTTCTGAAAATAATATTTCTGTATGTGGGAGTGATTCTTATTCAAGTTATTGCTCTGCCGATACTTGTATTCTGGTTGCTTGTCAAACTCGCGAACAACTTATTTGATACGAACGCCCCGGTCATTATCAGTTCCACAAAGCGGAACAATGATTGGTGATATGCAGGCTTTGTATTGGTATATGATGAAAAGTAGAAGTAGTATCGCAAGCTTTCTGTATGACCGGGATCTTGATTTAATTACATGTCATGCGGTTAGAAGGAGTTGCCCGTGACCTCCCGTGACAATAAATGGAGATGGCTAACTGCTCTATTCCCCTCGTTTAGACACAGCATCCGAAATCCGGTGACAAAAGTAATCGAACTCGATCTCCTGGCGACAGATTATGTGCGAATATTGGGTGGATCTCCTGAAACGGTTACGATGAGATCCGGATCTGTTGTTCTGCTGCCATCAAAGGACGTGGGTAAACACACTACCGGAAACAACGAGGAGGCTTTAGTTGTCTTTGCGGGTACCGGGGAACTGAGATTGCCCGGCGGGACGCACCTGAAGCTCAAGCCGCATGTCGTTGCATACTGTCCGCCCGATACGGAACACAATATTGTCAACACCGGAACTGAGCCCCTGAGGTATGTCTATATAGTTGCGAAGGCTCGCTGAGAGGAAAAAGCAGGGCCAAGCTTAAGTCGAACTCTAAGTTTGAGTGAAGAACGGGAACTCCCGTCTTTTTCCGCCGCCCACGGCCACGCCCCACTCGCTACGTCCTCCCGCACTCACTTGTACTTTCACTCGCACTAACCGCGTGCATACGCCGTTCGATGTGATACAATTCTGCTTTGTTTAAGGACGACGTGGAGGTTGTTGTATGTCTGAGAAAAAAGATTACCGTGGCACGCTGAATCTGCCCAGCACGGAATTTCCCATGCGGGCGAATCTGCCGAAGCGTGAACCGGAAATGCTGGCAAAGTGGAATGAGGAAGATCTTTACGGGAAAATCCGTGAAAGTAAAAAAGAAAGTCCGGTTGTTTGTCTCCATGACGGACCGCCTTATGCCAATGGCAACATACACATCGGTCATGCCTTGAATAAGATTCTGAAAGACATTATTGTAAAATCACGGACCATGCAGGGATTCAATACGGCGTATCGGCCCGGCTGGGATTGCCACGGCCTGCCCATTGAGTTGAAAGTGGATGAACAGTTCCGCAAGAAGAAGATTGACAAACGGGAACTTGGAATTCGAGAAATCCACGATGCATGCCGGGACTATGCCGAGTTTTATGTGGAGAAGCAGACGGAGGAATTCATTCGTCTCGGGATTCTCGGGGAATGGGACAATCCGTACCTGACCATGCAGCCGGAATATGAGGCGGAGATTATTCGCCAGCTTGGCCAACTTTTTAAGAATGGCTATGTGTACAAGGGATTGAAGCCGGTTCATTGGTGTGCTTCCTGCGTGACGGCACTGGCCGAAGCCGAGGTCGAGTACGATGACCATACATCCCCTTCAGTTTACGTGAAGTTTCCACTGGAGACCCCCGTGGAGGGTTTGGACGGCAAGGTTTTTGTGGTGATCTGGACCACCACACCGTGGACTCTCCCCGCAAACCTTGCAATTTCACTTCACCCGACGTTTAACTACGGCTTTTACAGGGTGCCGGGCGGCGATATTTACATGGTGGCCACCGATCTTGCGGAGAATTTTCAAAAGGAATGTGACATCGAGTCCATGGAGCTGTTGAAGACAATGAAGGGAAAGGAAATGGATCGCTGGACCTGCCACCATCCCTTCATTGATCGGGAGTCGCTGATACTGGTGGGAGAGCATGTGACGCTGGAGCAGGGCACCGGTTGTGTCCATACGGCACCGGGGCACGGTATGGATGATTACATTATCGGTCAGAAGTACGGACTTCCTGTTCTGGTTCCGGTGGACGAGAGAGGACGTTTCACAGAAGAATTTCCACTGATGGAAGGCGAATATGTTTTCAAGGCCAACCGAAAGGTGGTGGATCTGCTGAAAGAAAAGAATGTGCTCTTGAACGTGGCGGATATTGAGCACTCGTATCCTCATTGCTGGCGTTGCAAGAATCCGGTGATTTTCCGCGGAACAGAGCAGTGGTTTATCTCGATAGGCGCGAATAAGTTACGAGAGAAAGCTCTTGAAGAAATAAAGAAGGTGAACTGGATCCCAGCATGGGGAGAAGAGCGGATTCACAATATGATTGCCGGACGGGTTGACTGGTGCATTTCCCGCCAGCGCAAGTGGGGTGTGCCCATAACAGCGGCCTATTGCGAATCCTGTGGAGAAATTTTTCAGGCACCGGAGATGTTCGAAAAGGCCGCGGCCATTGTGGGAAAAGAGGGAACAGCAGCGTGGTTTGAGGACGATTTGAGCCGGTTCCTTCCGGAAAACGCGGCTTGTCGCAAATGCGGTGGAAAGGAATTCAGAAAAGAAACCGATATTCTTGATGTATGGATTGATTCAGGTATCAGCCATGCCGCTGTACTTGGCAAGCGGCAGGATCTGCCCTGGCCTGCGGACATTTACATTGAAGGTTCAGACCAGTACCGGGGTTGGTTCCACTCATCTCTTTTGACCGCGGTGGCAAATCAGGGAAGTCGTCCATACAATACTGTCATTACTCATGGTTTTGTGCTGGATGGGAACGGGAAGAAAATGTCCAAGTCCCTGGGGAATGTGGTTGCACCACAGGATATTGTCAACCAGTACGGAGCGGAGATTTTGAGATTATGGGTGTCTCAACTGGATTATAAAGATGATGTACGGATTTCTTCCGAAATCGTAAAGCGAAGTTCAGAAACCTACCGGAAAATCCGTAACACAGTACGGTTTATGCTCAGTAATCTGTATGATTTTAACTCAGAACCTGATTCAGTTCCCTTTGATGAGATGCACGAGTTCGACAGGTGGGCACTGAACCGCCTTGCCGTGTTGAATGAATCTGTTGTGGAAGCATTTGATAACTTTGAGTTTCACCTGATGTATCACAAAGTACTTCACTTCTGTACAGTTGAAATGAGCAATTTCTATCTGGATGTACTGAAAGACAGGATGTACTGTTACCCGGCGGGAAGCAAAGAACGGCGATCTGCACAGACGGCCCTGTTCCATATTACCCGGGTTTTGTCTAAGCTTATTGCTCCGGTTTTGAGTTTCACGGCGGATGAGATCTGGCAATTTGTCCCGTCATTCAAGGGAAAAGAAGAAAGTGTCCATCTTGCTGAATTTGAGAAATTGAACTTTCCCATAGATGATTCGTTGAAAACGGGATTCGAAATCGTCGCGGAAATCCGGGAAATAGTCCTGAAAAAACTGGAGGAAGCCCGCCAGGAAAAGATCATCGGACACCCGCTGAACGCGGCGGTTCGCATTTCTATGAGCCGTAATAAGTTGGACAAGCTCGGTGATTTGAAAAAAGATTTGAATCGTTATCTTATTGTTTCACAAGTAGAATTGGTGGAAAGAGAAGGAAATGAAATTGAGGCTGAGGTCAGACAGGCATCCGGTGAAAAATGCGAACGTTGCTGGAACTTTGATCAATTGGATAACCAGGGTCTCTGTTCCCGTTGCGCGTCGGTTGTGGAGCAGAAATGAGTGAAATCGGTTTTGAAGGGAAGTCCCGGGCATTCGTGGTTGCGGCGATCATCGCAATTGCCGATTGGGCCACCAAATACCTCATTCATTCTCATTTTGTTTATGGCGCGAGCAAACTGGTCCTCGTGGGCAATTTCAACCTTGTTCATGTCCGTAATTTCGGGTCTGCCTTTGGTTTGATGAACCAGGGGAAACCGACTGCCCTGAACACATGGTTTTTTGCTATCGCGTCCATACTCGGGCTCTTTCTGCTCTTATATTTGGTTTACAATGAATATTCGGTTCATCGCTTTGCGGTCATTTGCCTTGGACTCCTGATGGGGGGTGTTATCGGCAACCAGGGAGAGCGGTTTTTCCACGGATATGTAACAGATTTTCTCGATTTTTATGTGAATACACATCACTGGCCTGCTTTTAACATTTCGGACAGTGCGATAACGATCGGCATTATTGGTTATTTTCTCACCAGTTTGAGGAGACGGAGTTAACATGTTCCCTAAATTGATTCAAATCGGAAGTTTTTACATTCCCACATATGGTGCCCTGGTAACCACCGGTGTTGTACTGGGGCTTTTTCTGACTATTCGTCTCGCCGCAAGAACTGGTTTTACAAAGGAAGAACGGGGGCAGATGACCAATCTCATCATCTACACCATCATTGGAGGTGTTCTGGGCTCCAAATTGCTTCTGATTTTTGTTGAATTTCACTACTATATGGCAAATCCACTGGAACTGATTCAGGTCTTACGCTCCGGAGGGGTATTTTACGGTGGTCTCTTAGGTGCTTTTGTTGTGGCTGCCTGGTTGTTCAGAAAATATAAGCTGTCGTTTTACAGAGTGGCGGATGTTGCCGCGCCACATATTGCGGTGGGGCACGCTATCGGACGTCTGGGATGTTTTTCTGCCGGTTGTTGTTACGGAAAGGCATGCGGTCTGCCCATCGCGGTCGAATTCCACAATGAATTTGCCCACAGTGTGGTGGGGGTTCCACTGAACACGCCCATTTATCCCACGCAGTTAATGAGTTCCCTTGGCCTTTTTATTATTTTCCTGGTGTTGCGGTTCTATTTCTGGCCACGACGTAAGTTTCAGGGACAGTTGATCTGGCT
>PFTO01000137.1:0-147 GCA_002789615.1 Acidobacteria bacterium CG_4_9_14_3_um_filter_49_7
AGATAGGAGATTATGAAGCATCTCCGGAAGATATAGTCAACTCCTCCAAAAAATCTGGTTCAACCTCGATAGCTTATACTTACACCGAACCGGTGATCTTCACCGAGTATATGTACGACATCGCGAAAACCGGCAGACAGCGGGGAA
>PFTO01000137.1:158-8922 GCA_002789615.1 Acidobacteria bacterium CG_4_9_14_3_um_filter_49_7
ATGATTTCCAACGGCTATATTAGTAAAGAACCAATGACGGATTTGTGTGAAGTGCTGGATGCAGTCAAAATCGATTTGAAAGCTTTCACCCAGAAATTCTACACTGAGATGGTGAGCGGAGAACTTAAACCGGTGCTGGATACCATTCGTGTGGTGAGAGGAGAGGGTACCTGGCTGGAGCTGGTGGTGCTGATTATTCCCACATTGAATGACAGTTCAAAAGAGATCGACCGCATGACAAAATGGATTTATCGGGAACTGGGGCCGGACGTACCCCTTCATTTTTCACGATACTATCCCACGTTCATGCTGCAGAACATTCCACCCACGCCCCCAGAAACCCTGTACCGCTGCCGGAAGATTGCCCTGAACAATGGGCTTCACTTTGTGTACATCGGCAATATTCTCACAGACACAGCCAACACCTACTGTCCTCACTGCGGTGTTCTACTCATTGAACGGGCCGGATTCGCCGCGGAGATTGTGGGGATGAAGAAAAACAGGTGTAAAAAGTGTGGCCAGCTCATCCCCGGTGTGTTTGATTGAAGAAAGAGGAGAGAAAAGAGTGGGCCTCAGAAAATCAGGGAGTTTCCCGAAAGGACGAACCGCTTACACTAAATTAATGAGAAAAGAAAACCGGGGATATTATTCCCCGGTTCGCCTTCTTTATCTTTATCTAGCGCCTAGTTTTACGCGTAACGCCCACTGTTCAAAACGGAGAACGATTTTTTGAACAGTGTATTACAGCGTAGCGATGTAGGTAGCCAGAGCTTTCAATTGCTCATCCGAGAGTTTTGCCACGTTGCGTTTCATGATGGCCTTTTTCTTGCCACCGTATGTTCCATCCTGATAGCCTTTCATTTTCTTGAAGAGAACGTCTGCTTTCTCTCCCTTCAATGGCGCGCTGACGCCAAGCGCCTTTTTACTGCCGTCTTTTCCGTGGCAGGCTGAGCATCTCTTGAAGAGAGTTTTGCCGTCGGCAGAAAATGCGGAGACTGACAGTGCCAGGAAGGCCCCGATAATAAGAATACTGAATATTTTTTTCATCTTTCCTCCAATGAAATAATTTCAAATTCATTATTGTCCATTGTTTCCATTACTGTCAAGCCAGGCTCTTGTAAAATTTTTCTGCCTTACCGCTCACACCCGTTCAAATGCCCGCGGCTCGACCTATTTTGCATTTACGTTGATACCAAAAAGCCGCCACTGGGGATATTCATAATGGTATGTCAATTTGAACAGAATGGTTGTATCTTTTGTAGGAAACTGCCCATTCAGGTGCAGTAGCCCGCCTTTGTCAAGGGCCGGTGTCTCATCGAAGACTGGGGTTACATCCTTTGCAATTGTAAGGTCGTATCCTTTTTCTTTGAACGTATTGAAAATGTCGTGAAGTTTCTGTGTCGTGATCTGGGTTTGCCAGACTTTTGAAATGTCCTGATAGAAAGGGTTGTAATCGTCCGCGTTAATGGCGGTTCCGAGAAGAACCACTGATTCCTGCGCCATTTTGTTCAATTCATCAATCGGTGGGATGGTGTTTTCTGCTTTCGGTTCATTTTCAGGAGAGGTTTTGGAAACACCGCCCCCTGTCAATGACAAATTACTGATGCGCCATGTTTCTCCTTCTTTAACCAGGGAGATATCCATGGGGATAGCGGTTCCATTATTCAGGGTGACGGAGCCTTCAATTTTACCGGTTTGGTTCTTAAAGGAAACAGAGCTCCAGTTGGCAGATTTGTACTGAGTCAGCCCGTTGTCCTTCATGAAAGCGGAAAACTGCTGGAAACTGGTACTTTTCTTGAAAATTCCGGCGGTGGAATCGTATGCGGCCTGAAGATTACCACTTCCTACCAGCGTGAAAAACTTGTTTGCCGGTTCCGCCATTTTGTTTACCAATCCACAGGATACTGTTAATCCCAAGATCAGAATACTCATTGCTGTTATGCTGAAAAATCTCCTGGTTTTCATTCAATCCTCCTTCTGTTTTATACATGTTTGCCCGAACGGGTTGGATACAGGCATATATCACACATTAAAAAAAATGTGAAATTCGGGTCATATGCCAGCCATTTTATGGAAACTCTCACAAATTATATCCCATTTCCCGCCTTTTACAACTTTAAACAGGCGGAAAGCTCGAGTTGGACAAGATCCTTTTCATTTTTTCACATTCGGGTTTTACCGGAAGGGAAGGCGCTGTCGAGATGACCCGGCGGGCAAGGGTGAAAAGTGAGCCATTTGTTCTTTAAGAGTGATTGATTGTGAGTGGGGCTTATGGTAGGATTTGGCCTTCTGAGATCGTGTGGCCATCGGGATTGAGGTACGGAAATGTACGGTTTTACACTCTTAAAAACGGACAGGGAGACGGCTGCCAGGCGAGGTATGCTCCAAACCGCCCATGGGGAAGTACCAACGCCGATTTTTATGCCGGTGGGAACCCAGGGAACAGTGAAGGCATTGACTCCGGAAATGCTGAAGGATTGTGGTACTCGAATACTCCTCGGGAACACCTATCACCTGTTTCTTCGTCCCGGTGAGGATCTGGTTCAGGAAATGGGAGGGTTGCACCGGTTCATGAACTGGGATGGACCAATCCTTACGGACAGCGGTGGATACCAGGTATTCAGCCTGGGGAAGCTGCGCAAGATCAAGGAGGAAGGGGTTTCTTTTCAGTCCCACATTGACGGATCCGCCCGGTTTCTGAGTCCGGAAAAGGCGGTGGAAATTCAGAATGCGCTGGGTTCGGATATTGTTATGGTACTGGATGAGTGTCCACCGTATCCGTCCGATTACGATTATATTGCAAAATCGCTGGACCTGACACTGCGCTGGGCAGAACGGTCCCGTGTTGTGTGGACAGAATCGGTGGCGGAATCCGGTCGATTCCAGTTCGGGATTGTACAGGGCGGAATGATAAAAGAGCTCCGTCAGCGCGCCACAGCAGCATTGGTAGAGATCGGGTTTGACGGATATGCGATTGGAGGGTTGTCTGTTGGAGAGCCAAAACATCTGATGTGGGAAGTTCTTTCCTATTCGGTGGACTGGTTGCCGGAAGACAAACCAAGATATTTGATGGGAGTGGGGAAACCGGAAGACATTCTGGATGCGGTTTCACGGGGAGTGGATATGTTCGACTGCGTGTTGCCCACCCGCAATGCTAGGAACGGACAGCTATTTACCCGACTTGGGCCGATCAATATTAAGCGGGCGGAATTTCGCGAAGATAAGGGGCCGATTGATGAGAATTGTGACTGCTATACGTGCCGTAACTATTCCAGAGCCTACCTTCGGCATCTGTACCAGGCAAAAGAAATTCTCTCTTCTGTCCTTAACACTATCCATAACGTCCGTTTTTTTGTAGAATTGCTGGAAGATGTGAGAATGTCCATCGAGAATGGTGATTTCAATACATTTAAGACTGAATTTATGAGACGATATGAAGTTTGAAAATTGGAGGTGTTCTGGTGTTTGAAACATACGCATACGCAGCGGGGGCAGGTGGCGCAGCCGCACAGCCCAACTGGATGGTACAATTTTTCCCACTGCTGGTGTTGTTTGGTATTTTTTATTTTATCCTGATACGACCCCAGCAGAAAAAGCAGAAGGTACTGCAAAATATGCTGAGCAGCCTGAAGGTTGGGGATAAAGTGATCACCAATGGCGGAGTCCATGGTGAAGTCGCCTTTGTCGGGGACAAGGTGTTGCACCTCAAAGTGGCGAATAATGTGAAGCTGGTATTCTCCAAAGGGGCGATTGCCGGTCTGCAGAATCCGGACGAAAACGGAAATCAGTGAAGAGGGAGAAGTTGGCGAGATGAAATTTAAGATCCTTTTTGTAGTGTTGTTGACGGCGGGGGCGGTTTACTATATTTATCCTCCGAAAGAGAAAATTAACCTGGGCCTGGACCTCCAGGGTGGTATCCATATGGTACTTCAGGTGGAGATGAAGGACGCCATGAAGGCGGAACTGGACAACTCGAAATCAAACCTGGAACGTATCCTTAAAGATGAGAAAGTAGACGTGAAGCAAGTCAAGGCCAATCCTGAACAACTGAAAATCATGGTCACCGGGGTTTCTGAGGACAAGGTGGAGAAGACCGAGAAGATTTTTGATGATTACATGTCCAGGTTCAATGTGAGTGATGATGGCGCCGGCGATTATACCTTATCCTTTAAGGGTGCTGAGGTAAAAGAGATTCGTAAGCAGGCCATGCGTCAGGCCCTGATCACCATTCACAACCGCGTGGATGCCTATGGGGTATCCGAACCGATTATTCAGCGCCAGGGACTGGAAAGTAACCGTATCGTGGTGGAGTTGCCGGGTCTGGACGATCCCACCCGGGTGAAGAAATCTTTGTCTGAACCGGGCTGGCTGGAGTGGCGGCTCCTTGCCGCACCCAATTCTTTCAAATCAAAAGAGGATATTCTTGCAGCCAACAACGGAAAGATCCCTGACGGCACAGCCATTTTCCCATCAGAACCCAGTGCAAATGGTGGCATTGTGTGGTATCTGGTAAAGGACAGAGTGGAGCTGAACGGAAATGACATTAAAACAGCCCGGCGTTCTTCTGACCAGTTTGGAAGTCCCACTGTGGCATTTACACTGAACCAGGCGGGTGTTTCCAAGTTTTCCAGGGTCACAACCGAACACAGGGGAGAGCGACTGGCAATTATTCTGGATAAGAAGGTCGTATCCGCGCCGAGTATCAACGAGCCCATCAATACTCCAAACGCGCAGATCACCGGTCATTTCACTATTGATGAATCGGAAGATCTGGCAATTAAGTTGCGGTCCGGAGCATTGCCGGCCAAGATGACTTTCCTGGAAGAACGCACAGTGGGACCGTCCCTTGGACGAGACTCGATTCGTAAAGGTGTACGATCTACGATGATGGGTTTGATTATCGTAATGGGATTTATGCTGTTCTATTATAAAGCCGCTGGAATCAACGCGGATCTGGCACTGATACTCAATATGCTGTACCTGCTGGGTGGTATGGCCTATTTTCACGCTACCCTCACTCTCCCCGGTATTGCCGGATTTATTCTGACAATTGGTATGGCCGTGGATGCCAACGTGCTTATTTTTGAACGCATCAAGGAAGAATTGCGGAATGGAAAGACACCAAAGTCTGCCATTGATGCCGGGTTCGCTAAAGCCATGTCGGCTGTATTGGACGGAAACATTACCACTCTGATTGCCGCCCTTTTCCTGTTCCAGTATGGAACCGGACCGGTCAAAGGGTTTGCGGTCACATTGAGTCTGGGTATTGTTGCCTCTTTGTTCACCGCTATTTACGTATCCAGGTGGTTCTTTGACCTCCGGTTGGCGGTATCACTTAACATCAAAAAGCTGAGCATTTGACGAGGTAATGAAATGAAAAAAGGATTCAATATTTTTGGTGCACGTAAAATCGCAGTTACTATCTCGTTACTGGTGATGGCGGCCTCTATTGCCATTGTGGCGACGATGGGATTGAAGCGCGGTGTTCAGTTCGTAGGTGGCAGTGAGATCCAGGTGAAGTTCAAAGAGCCGGTGGATATCAGTGATCTTCGGACAGCATTCAAGAAGAATGGGTTTGCCCATGCTTCTATTATGCAGATAACCGGTGAGAACGAGTTTATAATTAAATTGAAGGGAAAGGCGGGAGATGAAACTGCAAAGGGAAGTAAGATTTCTCAGCGGATTTCGGTCATTTTCCAGGAAGCCTCCAAGGAGCAGAAAACCTCTCTCTTCGATTTGAACAAGACCAACCCGACAGACCTTGCCTATTTGATGAAGAAGGATAATCCCCTGAAAATCGATGCCAATAAGATGATAGGGGAGAATCGGACTGTTTATGATGATATTGCGGAGAAAATCGTTCAAGCGCGTTCCGACAGGGGAGATTTCTTTAACTCAATGGATGATGCCCTTGCCACGGTTACGCAACCGGAGGTGAAGGCCTTTCTGACCAAGAGCTGCACACTGGGGAACTACATCAAAATGAAGGAAGACACGTTCAGCCCCAGTATCTCTTCTGAACAGACTGAGAAAGCGATCCTGGCCATTGTGATGGCACTGGGTGCTATTCTGGTATATATTTCCATCCGGTTCAAGTTTGACTTCGCGGTTGGTGCGGTCCTGGCTCTGGTTCATGACGTCACCATTTCGCTTGGGATGTTTGTATTGTTTAAACAGGAGTTTACCCTGCCGGTGGTGGCGGCCTTTCTGACCATTGTCGGATACTCGTTGAATGATACAATTGTTGTTTTTGACCGAATCCGGGAAAATCTGAAAATAGTCAAAACGGTTCCACTGGAACAGGTGATCAACAGCAGTATTATCCAGACCTTGAGCCGAACACTGCTGACATCGTTAACCACCCTGTTCGTAGTGGTTGTGATTTTCCTATTTGGTGGTTTGGCACTGAAGGGCTTTTCCTTCCCGCTTCTTGTGGGGATCATCGTGGGGACCTATTCTTCTATCTTTATTGCCAGCCCGGTTTACTATTTCGTGGAGGAGCATTTTTACAAGGAAAAATAATGACAGTCTAATGAGGGGGCAGAATTTTCTGCCCCCTTTTTGCATTCAGTGGGTCAGGAGGGGCGCATGATCCGGATTGAGGATGTTCTTGATATTTATTCGAACAACCGTCCGGACGGAGATGTGCTTCAGATACAAAAAGCCTACGTTTTTGCCAACATGATGCACGAGTACCAGAAGCGGAAATCCGGTCTTCCCTTCATTACCCATCCCCTCAACGTGGCTCACACCATAGCGGAAAACAAGCTGGATACTGAAAGCCTTGTGGCTGCCCTGCTCCACGATGTAGTGGAGGATACTGATGCATCCAATGACCAGGTAGAGGAATTGTTCGGCAAGGATGTTGCCGGCATTGTCGATGGCCTTACCAAGCTCACAGCGCTTGAAAATGTTGACATTTCGGAACGGAAAGCTGCCAATTTCAAAAAGCTCCTCATTGCAATTGCCCGGGATCCCCGAGTTCTGATTATCAAGCTTGCGGACAGGCTGGACAATATGCGGACACTTGAATTCATGAAACCTGAAAAGCAGAGATTGATTGCGGAAGAGACACTGGAAATTTATGCTCCGCTGGCACATGCCATCGGAATGTCTCGAATCAAGAACGAACTGGAGGATTTGAGTTTTCGCTATATCTATCCGGAGGAATACAAGACGGTTTCAAGGGAAGCGGAAACAAAAGAAGGCACATATGCGGAGGATATGGAGCAGATTCGGGAAGTTCTGGAGCACGAAATGAAAGCGAATGGTATTCGATGTATTATCCAGAGCCGAATCAAACACAAGTTCAGCATATTCAGGAAGATGAAAACACAGGATATTTCACTGGATGAGGTTTATGACTTTCTTGCTTTTCGCATTATTCTGACAGACAATGATCCCAACGAATGCTACAAAGTTATCGGAGTGCTCCACAGTCTCTGGACCTACATCCCTCACCGATGGCGTGATTTTATATCCCAGCCCAAAGAAAACGGATATCGCTCGGTCCACACAACCCTCATATATGAAGACGGAGTCTTTTTCGAAGTACAGGTTCGAACTGAGGAAATGCACCAAATTGCAGAACAGGGAATTGCCGCCCATTGGCAGTATAAACAGGGTCGGATGGAATCATTCGAGGAATCACGGCTGTATCAGGTATTGACCCAGACTATTCTGGATCTGAAGGAAAAAACATCAGACGAATTCCTGACCGATCTTGCCCAGGGACTGAAAGACATCAGCCACGGGATTACTGTTTTGACACCCAGGGGAAGAACAATTGCGTTGCCGGACCAGGCAACGCCGGTTGACTTTGCATATTCAATTCATACTGAGGTGGGAAACCACTGTGTAGGTGCGAAGGTCGACGGGCGTTTAGTCCCGCTCCACACCGAACTTCACGATGGAAATATTGTGGAGATCCTGACGAATCCCAATGCCAGGCCAAGCCTGGACTGGTTAAAGCTGGTTCGCACTTCCCGGGCAAAACACAAAATCCGGTCAACATACCGGGCCCTGGAACGGGAGGAAAAAACTGCTGAAGGACGTGAGATGCTGGAAAAGGCCATGCGGAAGCATAAGATTCCATTCAGTCAGCTGGATGTGGAAAAAATTTCCAAGGCATACAAGTCCTATAAGATTTCAAAAATTGATGAACTCTATTTTCTTGTTGGGAATAGCACCATTTCTGTCAACAAGGTGCTGGGGATTGTTGAACCAAGTCTCATTCGCAAAAAACAGGCCATCTCACTGACCCGAAAGCCCACTGAAGCGGGGAATTTTGAAAAGAGGGTTCGAATACAGGGGTTGGACAATTTACTGGTGACCCGTGCCCGATGCTGCAACCCTATTTTTGGGGATAAGATTGTCGGTTACCTCACAAAATTGAAAGGAATAAGCGTACACCGAGGAGATTGCGAGAACCTCAAACAGGGCAGGATAGACCCGGCTCGGCTGATTGATGTGGACTGGGTGGAAGACCCGAACCATTTTTTTCTTATTGAAATTATTGTGATTTCAGAAGACATTACCGGAATGCTGGCCCGCCTGACAGATGTATTCGATTCAATGAACTTGAATTTGCGCAAGGTTCAGGGAGAGAGTTTCCGAGTAAAAAACCAGGCCCAATTCCGTTTCACTGTTCAGATCAGTTCCAGGGAAGAATTGAATCGGGTTCTTTCCCGAATTAAGGGAACCCGTGGCGTATTATCTGTCTGGCGCAAGAAATGAAAAAGCGTCTGTTTGCATGGTCAGTTCC
>PFTO01000071.1:0-1803 GCA_002789615.1 Acidobacteria bacterium CG_4_9_14_3_um_filter_49_7
GATTGCGTTTCCCCTCAGTGCTGATTCAAAGCGACGGACCTGTGTTATCATAGCGTATTCATCCCCGATGTGTTGTGCGAGAGAGGTGTTCTGATGGCTTTAGTTAATTCAAATGAAAGCTTTGTAACCCGTGAGAAACCCTACCAGTACATGATCCCCACCTCACCGATGCCGGACATGGGAATGGTTCTGGTTACCGGCGCATCTGGATACATCGGCGGACGCCTGGTACCGGTGTTGATGGACCGGGGCTATAAGATACGTGTGATGGTGCGAACGCCGTCGGCCTGCCTCGCAAAGCAGTGGCCCGGAGTGACCTGCTCTGCAGGTGACGCTCTTCACCTGGAAACCCTTGGAAGGCCATTGGAAGGCATTCACACAGCTTACTACCTGATTCACTCCCTCGCACTGGGGCCTGACCAGTTCGACGAGGCGGATATCAAGGCGGCTTCCAACTTCAGGAAGGCGGCGGAAGAAGCCGGTGTCAAACGCATCATTTATCTGGGCGGATTGGGGGATCTGACCCCCGGCCTTTCCGACCACCTGTCCAGTCGCATCAAGGTGGCGCGCACACTGAGCAATGGGCCGATTCCGGTTACTGTCCTGCGCGCCGCAGTGATTATCGGATCCGGTTCGGCGTCATACGAAATTATTCACTCCTTGATCACTCGGTTTCGGGTCCTGCCCCTGCCCAGCTTTCTGGACAGCCTGTGCCAGCCGATTTCCATTCGCGACGCGTTGAAATACCTTGTCGGTGTACTCGAAACGCCGGAAACTATTGGGAAAAGCTACGACATCGGCGGTGCGGATATCCTGACATACAGGGCAATGATGAAGGAATTTGCACATCTGTTGAATCGAAGAGTTGCAATGTTCCATTTTCCTCTCAACCACATCCCTACGTACGCTTACGTCGCCAGCCTGGTCACGCCGGTTCCGGCCCCCATAATCCGATCGTTGATGGAAGGTTTGCGTAATAACGTTGTGTGCCGAGACGCACACATCCGGAGTTTGGTACCGGTCGAACCGATCAGCTACCGGGAGGCACTGGTCAGGGCCATGGACCGGGAAGAGCAGGACCAGATTCGCACCCGCTGGGCGGACACCTATCCGCCCGCCCACGAACTTGCCATTAAACTTCGGGAAATGAGAAAATTGCCGAGATATACGGCCACGCATTCCATTGAAAGTGACCGTTCAGCCGCGCATCTTTTCCAGTCGATTTGTCGCATCGGTGGAAAGGAAGGCTGGTTCAATGCCAACTGGATGTGGCGACTGAGGGGATTTCTGGACCGCCTCCTCGGCGGGGTCGGGATTCAACGTGGTCGGCGAAGCGCGGCCACGCTGAAGATCGGAGATGTGATTGATTTCTGGCGGGTGGAGGACCTTGTTCCCGACCGTCGCCTGTTGCTCAGGGCCGAGATGCTGCTGCCGGGCCGCGCTTGGCTGGAGTTCAACATCGATGACAATGGAAACACCCGGACACTACAAATCAAAGCCTGGTTCCACACCCGTACAATCTTCGGAAAATTGTACTGGTATACGTTTGTTCCATTTCACAGCATTGTGTTTAAAGACCTGATCAAGGGCATCGAACAGGCGGTACTGGTGGAATAGTGCCCCCGCGCACAACTGTTCTTCCATGGGCCCAGCCCTTTGGTAACACAAAACCGGCATGATCCTGCAAATAACAATTTCCTGAAACTATATTAATTCATTTGGCGAAACTGTTGTTTCAGTAGTTTGCCTATTCTCCCGTATGGCATTCACTGCAGTTTGTTGTTTTCCATTCCCCGTCGATGT
>PFTO01000071.1:1812-3352 GCA_002789615.1 Acidobacteria bacterium CG_4_9_14_3_um_filter_49_7
GTCAAATCGGTTTCCATCCACACTTGTCTGGCTGAGAATCGTGTGGCAAAGGCCGCAGCTCCTTGAAATGGTTTCGCCGCTTTCGGTCTTATGATTACCATCGTGACAGCGAAAACATCCCTTGCTCCGCCAGTGGCCGATGTTGGAAGGATGTACATCCCATCGCGCCTTCATCTTTGGAAAGAAATTCTCATGATATGCCTGTTTGATCATCTTAATTGCCTGGCTGACGTCACCCGGGTCGGCATCCGCACATTCTTCGGGAATTGTCTTTTCAATGCCTTTATCAGCTTCGAGGGCCGTCTTGTAATCACCCAGCAGGGCATCTGAGCCTGCCTGGCGAATGTTCGGCATATTGGGATTCACCTGGCCCGTTCCCATCAGGAGATCCATGATTTCCTCGGGAGATTTGAAAATGTGTGAGGGCCGGTTATGGCAGTCGATGCAATCCATTCTATGCACTTCCAGCTTGCTCAGCTTTTCCTTGCTGATGGACTCTTCTGTGGACTTGAATATCTTCTGTTTCCCATCCTTGTAAGTCACTTTTACCCATGGAATGTCTTCTTTCTTCGGCCCCATACTGGCGAAATCCACATCGTTCTCAATATGCCAGTGAATACCGGTTGGTCTGCCATATCCCGGATGTCCACCCACATGCATCTGTAAGGTAACCGAACCGTGGGTGTTTTCTTCATCACGCTGATAGTAGTCGCGGGTCACAACCTTGTCATCAATGAAAAATTGAGGCCAATGACACTGTTCACAGGTATCTCTGGCCGGTCGCAGGCTGGTAATCGGCGTTTCAATCGGCTTGGGATAACTCTTTGTAAGGACCGCGTATACCTGGTACATTCCGGAAAGTTTTGACTTCACGTACCAGCCCGCGCCGGGCCCCACATGGCACTCCACGCAGGAAACCCGTGCGTGGGGAGACAGAGAGTGTGTGATTGCTTCCGGATCCATAACGGAGTGACAGGAGCTGCAGAATTTTACAGATTCACTGTAATGATAAGCCTGATAGCTCATGGACGAAACCAGTATCAACACAAAAAGGGTGAGGACTGTAAATACGAGAAAGAATTTGCGATGTCTGGGGATATTGAAGTCTATACTGAAAAAACGCGACTTTGTTACGCCTTTCCTGTGCAAATATCGCCGTCTCCGCCAGATGCCGACAGGGACGAGAATAAGGCCAAGGATGAACAGTGGCGGCATGATAATGAACGTAACAATCCCGGAATAGGCACCACCTTGCCCGGATATAATCCCGATCAAAGCGGTCACGACATATGTGGAAGTGGAGAGCACTATTAGGACAATCCCGATTAAACTCATGGGATTGAAGAGGAGCTCATAGTATGACTTCCAATTTTTACCCTTAGAAGAATTTTTCATTATTTCCCCCGATTAAAAAATATGAATGCGCACAAACGGCATAGCACTATATATCATAGCATGCAGATTAGAAATCACAGACTCTGATTTTAATCTGAATAGGCTTCCGGAATATTGGAAATGCTGATAGGTGGTACAGGAAAAA
>PFTO01000071.1:3383-3573 GCA_002789615.1 Acidobacteria bacterium CG_4_9_14_3_um_filter_49_7
AATCTCAGTCTTTCTCTTCCCGTCAGCGTCCGGGCCCCTGTTTAAGCGCGCATTGGTCCCGGCCCCGTTGTTTCGCGATGTACAACGCTGCATCCGCCCGTTCAATCAGGTTTTCCAGGTCCTGTTCGCACGACTGGGACAAAGGGCCGCCGGCCACTCCAATACTCACCGTAACACCAACGTGTTTCTC
>PFTO01000087.1:0-7067 GCA_002789615.1 Acidobacteria bacterium CG_4_9_14_3_um_filter_49_7
ACGACAATTCGGTTCAGGTCGAGAACTATCGGCTTAATCATTTGCCTCCGACTGAACGCCAGCAACTGTCCGGTCAATTTTGCCGCCCGTTTGCCCGATGTGAGAATTTCAGCGAAGTGATGGTGAAGCACACCGTTATCCCGGGATTTAACTGTTCCCATTTCCGCATTCCCAACAATAGTTGTAAGAATATTATTAAAATCATGGGCAATTCCACCTGCCAGCTTCCCAATCGCCTCCATTTTTCGGCTCTGGTTCAGCTGCTCTTCCAATTCCACTTTTTCCGTAATATCCATTTTTACGGCGGCATAGTGGGTCACCTGCCCAGCCTCATTTTTCAGAGGAAATATCAACGCCTCCTCCAGGTAAAGTTCCCCATTCTTCCGTAAATTATACAAACGACCCCGCCAGGTTTTCCCTTTGGAAAGGGCTGTCCAGATTTCCCGGTAAGTGGCCGGTGATGTTTTCCCACTCTTGAGAAATCGGGGATTTCTCCCAATTGTCTCGTCTGCAGAATATCCGGTCATTTCTTCAAATCCCCGATTGACATATACAATATCACCCGCCAGGTCGGTAATTAGAATTGACTCTGTGGTCTGCTCAATAAGGGCTGATAATCGCCGTTTTTCCGCCTCTATTTTCTTCAGCTCCTGGATGTTACTCAATGTTACAATCACCTGATCCAGTGCGAGCTTCCCTGCCATTGTTGGGGCAGACCACTCCAGAATGGCCGGAATCCTCTCCCCTGATACTGTCTGGACAGGAATTTCCGAAATAAAATGATTTGCCCTGTTCCAGATTGTCAGGAGTTCTTCCATGAAAATGGGGTCACTTTCTTCAGTAAACAATCGGTCCAGGCTGCCCAGCAACTGTGCCCTGTCCGTGGCCCCGAAGAGCTGAAGTGTCGCATTGTTCACGGAAATCACCTTTACCAGAGCGGCCCCCTCCCGGATAAGTTCTGGATGCTCTATCAAATGGCTGCGAAGGTCTTCCACCCCATTTTTTCTCAATCCTTCCAACCATTGCCCCACACCGGTGAAATCCTCATGCCAGATGGAAACCGGTGTCAGATTCAGAATTTCGTTGCAGCGTTGATATTCTCCCTCCATGGCACTACGGCTTTCCACCAACGCAGAAATTTCCCTTGCAAAGGTCATCAGTTGCTGGCGCCCCTCATGTTCATAGAGATGGTAGCTGACTTCCACTGGTATCAAATTCCCTTCCCGGGCCTTGAATTCTTGCTCTGAAACCACGCTTCCGGTTGTCCGTAATTTTTCCATCTGAGATTCACTGAGCTGTACGCTTGAAATATCTGCTGGTGTCATCCGACACAATTCCTCCCGTGTATAGCCCAATAAATCGCAGGCCTTTGCATTTACATTCTGAAACAGGGAAAAATTTCCATCCTCATTCACAGAACCTAAAAAGGCCATGTCGTGGGATTGGTCAAACAGATTTTTCCTCAACTCTTCGGAAAAGACCAGTCTCTTCTTATTCTCAATCAATCGAATCAAATGTGGCCGACTCCAGATGACGCCGCTCAGAAAGACAATGGACACCAGAAGGTTGATGATTTGAATTTGCCAGTTGAAAAGGAGTATCCCGTCACCAGTCAGCATCCGGTAAAGAGCCAGGCTCCGATCGACCGTCATAAACAAAACAGCAAAAGAAAAGACTGTCCAGGGAGTTTTTGTTCCCGTAATGCGAATCATATAGAAAGCGAGAAAGCTGGCTGTTAACAGAATAGTCAATGACAAAATTGCCAGTACAAGCATGCAGCAACTCCCCCGTTTGGAATTGGATTACTAATAACTGTTTTCAGTTTAGCGGAGTTTAAAATTAAAGTAAAGATGCGGGCACATTGAGTTCGATCAAATTTCCTCTATTCTCAGCCATAGCCATCAGAATATCCACTTGTGCCTTTGCTTGCCGTAAGCACACGGATTGCGGAAGCCCCCGGCAATGGACACTTATTTTCGCAGATACCACATCCAATGCACAACTCTTCCACCACATACGGTTGCTTCACCACCAGTTCCTCCCCTTTCCGGTTCATCACAGTCTTATCCCGAAAGAGAATCGCTTTTTTACTGGTGGGACAGTGTTCTTCGCAAACCATACAGGGGATCCCATTGGCATAGGGCAGACACCGGTTCACATCAAACACCGCAATGCCGATTATCGCCTTCTGTTTGGCAGGCAATAACAACTTCGGAATGGCCCCGGTGGGACAAACCTGCCCACAGAGAGTACAGTTGAACTCGCAGTATCCGAGGCGGGGCACCAGTCTGGGCGAAAACATCCCCTGATACCCACTTTCAAAAAAACAGGGCTGCAATGCATTTTCAATACAGGCTTTCATGCACTCACCACAGCGGACACAAAGGGAAAGGAAATCCGTTTCATTCTTAACCCCCGGCGGGCGAAGGAGCAGCGGATGCGGGACACGGGAAATTGCTCCGACCTTTGCCGCCACCGGTAGCGCCATACCTGCCAGCGCGCTTCCCACAAAAGCACGGCGGCCAAGATCCACCGGCACATGGTTGTTTCGCCGAGTGAAGGCGAACCGGGGGGACTGGTTCAAACAATCATCCACACAGTCCATACAGAGATTACACTCTTCATGGTGCAGTTTCCCATTATCAGGGTCAAAGGCATTCATCCGGCAATTGGGTGCGCACTGGGGACAATTTCTACAGGAAGCAGTCGGAATCCGTCGGAAAAAACTCCACCGGGAGAAAAGCGCCAGCAATGCCCCCAACGGGCACAGGTTTCGGCACCAGAACCGTTTTCCCAGTTTCTCCATTGCTCCGATTGCAATCAGAATCATCAGAGAAAGGGTGGAGAGAAAATAAAAAGACTGTCGAAACGGAAGGAGACCGTTTTTCAACACTGAGTAGACCGGCTCCGTCACACGATCCGCAAATGCCGGAGCATGGGAGTAAATGGTGTCAAAAAACCCCGTGGTCAACCAGTTGAACATCGGGTCGATTGAAAACGCGGCGCCCCGTACCAGCAGAGAAAAGGGATCCAGGAACCCGATCAGTTGTAAGCTGAATAAGGAAGAAACCAGCAATACAATAAGAACCAGATATTTCATTTTTCGAAGGCGAACGGAGGGATTCCCGGGGGGATGAATTCCCTTGTCCAGCAAATCCAGCAACGTGCCCATGGGGCACACCCAGCCGCAAAAAACCCGCCCCATCACCACCGTCAACAGGATCACAAAGAGAGACGGAAGAAGGAGTAGAATCACCTTCCGGGCTGCCAGCGTGACGGTGGCCGCCACAAGGGGGTCCCATCTGAAAAAGAGATTGACCGCATAAGGCAGCGTATCACTTCCGGAATAATCCGTTTTTCTAAACAACACAAAAAAAAGGATAAGGAAGAGAAGCTGGGACAATTTTCGAAACGTTCTTGTGGTGGGCCGATATTTCATCTCACACTCGTATCTGTTCAATCCGGGCAAGATTCATCTCTCCCAGACCCATAGCTGCAGCAGCCCTCGTAGCCGGAATATCAGTCGGGTTCAGGCCAAACAGTGTTGTTGCCACCGCGTCCGCCGCCACAATGTCCGCCGAGGCCAGTATCGTATTCAATACCTTGACATCCCGGAGACTTCCTCCCTGTGGCCCGTTTCGAAGGAGAATCCGGGTGGCATCCACGATGGTCAATGCCGGACGAATCACTGTGTTAAGGTCCGCAAGATTCTGCCCGATATTCTGGTGGATCTCCCCCCGATGCCCACCAATGACCCCCATAATGTTTTTCAATCCGATGGTGAGCCGTGCCAGGGAGTGGTGCTTGGCTATCGGAACATTGATATAACAGTCCGCTTCCAGCGCGTCCCGATAAAACAGCCAGTTGTGAATAGATTTTCCCTTTGAAATATCAACCGGGACAAATTTTCGTTTGTCTATGTAGTCACAGCGGACATTTTTCATCCCGGCCAATGCCGGTTTAATCCCGCTCTGGTGGTAACAGCGACGCTCTTCGTTGCAGGTATTGTCAAAAACCAGGACTTCCTTCGCCCCGGCGGCCAATGCCAGGGCTACTACGGCCTTTACAACCTCCGGATGAGTGTCCGCTGCCTGTTCGGGGCTACGGTCCCAGCCGATGTTGGGCTTGACCACTACACGGTTCCCCGGGTTTACAAATGTCTTCATTCCTCCCAACGGCGCCAGGACCCGTTCCACAAGGGTGGTAATTTCATTTCCGGTGCCAATAGCCACTCTGGGAAATGGCCGTTCAGCCGCCAGTAATTCCGGCGTGATATTGAAAATCGGGCTGGCTAACAATGTTCCTGCTGTCCATTTTGCCACCTGCCGCAGAAAATCGCGCCTGTCCATCTCATCCCCCCCGCAGCTTATTTCTTGAACCATTATACATGGTTTGTTAAACACAGAAGGATAAGGATGAGGTTGAGGCGGGAACGGATATGAATGCCCAATTCCCACGCTTGACTCAACTGCAACCTTATCTGCACTTATCTTTCCTGCCTCTTTCAGTGATAAAAAATGATAAAATGAGGATGAGCATAAATTTTACCGGGGGAGGATGGGAATGAACTCTGTTTTATTAATTGTCGGGACAGTTATTGCCTACCTGCTGGCATACCGGCTCTATGGGCATTACCTCGGCCGCAAAATTTTTAAACTGGATGACACAAGACCCACACCTGCCCACACCATGCGGGATAATGTGGATTACCTGCCCACAAGAAAAGAAGTTCTCTTTGGACACCACTTTACCTCTATAGCCGGGCTGGGGCCAATTGTGGGACCCACTATAGCAGTGATCTGGGGCTGGCTCCCCGCTATGTTGTGGGTAGTCTTCGGCTCCATTCTGATGGGCGGTGTCCACGATATGGGCTCCATTGTGGTTTCCATGCGAAACCGGGGCTTGTCTATCGGTGAAATTGCATCCAAACTGATAAACAAGCGAAGCCGGATGCTCTTTCTCCTCATTATTTTTTTCGAGCTCTGGATGGTAATCGCTGTATTTGCGCTGATTATTGCCATCTTGTTCACCCTGTACCCCGCGTCCGTGCTGCCGGTGTGGCTGCAGATTCCCATCGCCATGGTGGTGGGCTGGTATGTGTATCGCAGGAACGGTAATATTTATGCAGCTTCTGTTGTTGCGATTATTCTGATGTATCTGACCATTGTCTGGGGGACATATGTGCCATTGTCCATTCCATCATTTATGGGCTTGTCTGCCACGGAAATCTGGATGATTATTCTGTTCATTTACGCCTTTGTGGCATCAATTCTCCCGGTATGGCTCCTGCTCCAGGCCCGTGATTTTATCAATGCGCTGCAGTTGGTCATCATTCTGATTCTACTGGTCCTCGGGGTACTGGTGGCTCATCCGATGGTAGTGGCCCCGGCAATTCAGGCTCACCCGGCCGGTGCCCCTTCCATGATTCCCTTTCTGTTTATCATCATCGCGTGTGGCGCCAATTCCGGCTTTCACTCCCTTGTGGGCTCCGGTACCACATCAAAGCAAATTAACATGGAATCGGATTCCAGGTTCATTGGATATGGAGGAATGCTGATGGAAGGCGTTCTGGCCGCATTGGTTATCGCAGCGGTAGCGGCGGGTATCGGCATGGGTACTGGCACCGGTACCCATGCACTGACGGGACAGGCCGCCTGGCTCCACCACTATTCATCCTGGAGCGCGATCCAGGGACTAAACGCCAAACTGGCTGCTTTTGTTACGGGCGCCGTGAATATGATTGAGGCGATCGGGGTACCAAAAAATATCGCCGCCACGATCTTCGGAGTATTTCTCGTTTCATTTGCCAACACCACGCTGGATACGGCGGCCCGGATTCAACGCTATGTTATCTCTGAAATTTCACTGGACTATCGCATCCCCGCATTGAATAACAAGTATGTAGCCACGTTTCTTGCCGTGTTCACGGCCGCCCTGCTGGCTTTTTCCAACAAGGGGGGGAAGGGCGCCCTGGCCCTCTGGCCCCTGTTCGGCGCTGTGAACCAGCTTTTGGCTGGATTAGCGCTTTTGATTATCACCGTTTACCTGAAACGAAAGGGATCGAAAGCCCTTGTAGCCGGTATCCCCATGATTTTCATGGTTTCCATGACCGGCTATGCCATGGTGCTCAACATTCTTGATTTCATGAGAAAAGGGGATATACTGTTGCTTCTGGTTGGTCTTGTGGTATTGATCCTGGAGATATGGATGATCGGCGAGGCGATATTCGTTCTGACTAAAAATGGAAAACACGGAGAATTGAATGGCGAAAATATCGATTGATAAAGGGTACGATCACGGGAAAGCGGAAACAGAATGGTATCGAATGTGGGAAGAGCGGGAATACTTCAAAGGACAAGCCATTTCAGATAAACCGCCCTTTTCCGTTGTGATTCCCCCACCCAACATCACCGGGAACCTCCACATGGGTCACGCCCTGGTCTATACCCTGCACGATGTATATGTCCGTTACCAGCGGATGAAGGGCAAGAACACGCTCTGGCTCCCCGGAGTGGACCATGCCGGAATCGCTACTCAGAATGTGGTGGAGAAACAACTGGCAAAGGAAGGGAAGACCCGTAAGGATCTGGGTCGAGAGGCATTTGAGCAGCGAGTCTGGCAGTGGAAAGACGAAAACGAAGGCGCCATCATGAACCAGCTTCGAAAACTGGGCTGCTCGGTGGACTGGTCCCGTCACCGGTTTACACTGGATCCAGGGCTGTCCAAAGCGGTTCGAAAGGTCTTTGTGACGCTATACAAAGAGGGCCTCATCTACCGGGATACCATGCTGGTAAACTGGTGCCCGCGGTGTGAAACTGCCATTTCTGACCTGGAAGTCAAACACAAGCAACGAAACGGCAATCTATGGTATTTCAAATACCCTATAAAGGGAAGTGACCGCTTCCTGATGATTGCCACCACGAGGCCGGAAACCATGCTCGGGGATACCGCTGTGGCTGTTCACCCCAAAGACAAGCGCTATGCTGCTCTCGTGGGGAAAACCGTGATCCTTCCCATTGTAAACCGGGAGATTCCCATCATCGCGGATGATTTTGTGGACAGGGAGT
>PFTO01000087.1:7083-12791 GCA_002789615.1 Acidobacteria bacterium CG_4_9_14_3_um_filter_49_7
TGGAGCTGTGAAGGTTACCCCGGCCCATGACCCCAACGATTACGAGTGCGGAAACCGCCACAAACTTAAGACCATCACCGTGATTGACAAACACGGCAACATGACAAAGGCTGCAGGCGATTTTGCAGAAATGGATCGTTTCAAAGCGAGAAAAGCCGTAGTGGAACGCATGGAATCCCTGAACCTCATTGAAAAAATCGAAAAACACGCCCACGCTGTGGGGGAATGTGACCGATGCGCCACCATCATTGAGCCTGCTATCTCCACCCAGTGGTTTGTTAAAATCAAACCCCTGGCGGAACCGGCCCTGAAGGCGGTGCAGGACGGTGATATCCGTTTTGTGCCGGAGAAATGGGTCAAAACCTACTATGAATGGATGAAGAATATCCACGACTGGTGTATTTCCCGCCAGCTCTGGTGGGGACACCGGATTCCGGCCTGGCACTGCTCCGACTGCGGTTGCACCACTGTTTCGGAAACAGACCCCACTGCATGTAAAAAATGCGGATCCACTCAGATTCAACAGGACCCGGATGTGCTGGATACCTGGTTTTCTTCCGGACTCTGGCCCTTTTCCACCCTCGGCTGGCCTGATGAAACAGATGAATTGAAGACCTTTTACCCAACATCTGTGCTGTTGACAGGATTTGACATCCTCTTCTTCTGGGTCGCACGGATGATTATGATGGGATTGAAATTCATGGGAGATGTCCCCTTCAGGACCGTGTACTTCAATGCGCTGGTTCGGGACGAACACGGCAGCAAGATGTCCAAGTCAAGGGGAAATGTCATTGATCCATTGACCGTAATGGAGCAGTTTGGAACCGATGCCCTGCGGTTTACCCTGTCCATCATGGCTGTTCCAGGCACCGACATTTCATTATCTGAAAAACGACTGGAAGGGTACCGGGCCTTCTGCAACAAAATCTGGAACGCCACCCGGTTCGTATTGATGAACATTGACGAAGATCAGGAAACCGGTAATATTGACTACAACCAATTGTCACTCTCAGACAGATGGATTCTGTCCCGTCTGTCCCGGCTTATCGAGTCCGTGGACAAGCATATCGAAGAATTTCGTTTCCACGAAGCAGCCAATCAACTTTATCACTTTCTCTGGGGCGAATTCTGCGACTGGTACATTGAAGCATCCAAACCCAGGCTTATGGATGGGGATGAACAGGTAAAAGGACTGCTGGTTCAGATTCTGACCCGGATCCTGAAACTTCTGCATCCTTTCATGCCATATATCACTGAAGAGATCTACCAGAAACTGCCCAACCATGGAGAAAGTATTACCATTGAGTCTTTTCCGGTAGCCCGGCAGGACTGGCTCGATGAAGAAGCGGAAGCCGAATTCAGCCTGCTGATGGAACTGGTTTCCCGGATCCGCAACATCCGTGCGGAAAAAAATATCCCCCCCTCCAGGAAAGTGGAGGTGGAAATCCTTGCACTGTCAGATGAAGCCAAAACACTTATCACGGAGCAGGAAACACTGGTCTCATTCCTTGCCGGAACATCCAGACTGGAACTGGTTTCAGCCTTTGATGAAAATGCCATGTACAGTAAGGCTGCTGCCACTGGGATGGAAATCGGAGTTTCCCTGGAAAACCTGATGAACAAAGAAGAAGAAAGAGCCCGGATACAAAGGGAGCTGGACAAACTGAAAAATGAAATCGATAAACTGACACGAAAACTGAACAACGAAGACTTTCTGTCAAGGGCACCCCGCGGAGTTGTGGAAAAGAATCGGGCAAAATTCAAGGAATTAAAGAAAAAGCAGGAAATTATGCAGGAGGAGCTGAAAAAACAGGCCAACTGAACCCAATCCGCCGCCACTTTCGGTGACTTGCGTCACATCCTTGCAGTTTTTGTTGTGAAATTTGTTCCGCTTCCCTGAATCCGCTATAATTAGAGTATAAACAGCTTTCATCTGAAGAGGGAGGGCACAAACCATGCAACCGCCAATTCTGCTGATCATCACAGCGGGTGGAGTAGGAAAACGGTTTGGTAAACCCTATCCCAAACAACTTGAAATGATTGAAGGTCAGTCCATCCTGAGTCGGACCGCGCTGTTTTTTGAGGCGATTCACCCCACACAGGCGATCGTGACCTGTCCGGAGGGATTTGAGAAACAGTTCCAGAAAGATCTGAAAGCTGTTGACTATCCATTGAAAGTCATTTCAGGAGGGGCCTCCCGATTTGACTCAGTAAAGAAAGCCATCGATCAGCTGGTGGATGAAACGTATTCATCCGACAGCATCGTCCTGGTCCACGACGGAGTTCGTCCTTTCCTGAGGCTGGCAACAGTAGAGAGAATTGTCCGGGGAGTTGTGGACACCGGCGCCGCGGCACCCTACGTTCCCATCAGCGGCACGATCCGGCGCCTGAGACGGGAAGAATTCAGGGAAACTGTGGAGCGGAAAGAGGTTGTGGAAGTCACTACGCCCCAAGGTGCCACGCTGGGCATCCTGGCGCATTGTTTCAACCGCCAGAAGCTCTCTTTTCCAGATGAAACAACGCTCCTCCACGCCGAGGGAATTCCGGTCCTCCCCATACTGGACTGGCACTTGAATATCAAGATTACCACCCAGGCAGACATGGAAACGGCCCGTGCCCTGTGGTGTATGAGATGAGCAATTTCAGAATCGGTCAGGGCATTGATTTTCATCGCTTCCAGCCTGGCCGACGTATGGTGCTGGGAGGCATTGAGTTCCATGAGCCCTACGGACTGGCTGGCCATTCCGACGCAGATATCGTACTCCACTCCGTGGCGGACGCGGTGCTCGGTGCAGTGGGGCTGGGGGATATCGGTATGCATTTTCCGGACAACGATTCCCGCTGGAAAGACGCGGATTCCCGGAAACTGCTGGCCGAGGTGGTGGCACTGGCGGCAGAGTCCGGTTGGGTTGTTGGCAACACGGATGTAACCGTTATCGGCCAGTTGCCAAGAATAGCGGTTCGTCGGGGCGAAATGCAACATTCCATATCGGAAATTCTGGCAATTACCCCGGACAGGGTTAACATCAAGGCCACTACTACCGAAGCTATGGGGGCCCTTGGCAGGGAAGAAGGCCTTGCCGCATTCGCAATTGTGATAATGGTTCCCCGCTGAAACAGTCCCTGTATCTCAATCATTTCAGACCTTGAAAGAGGATAAAAAACACCGTTGAAGACCACGTTTATGGTACATTATTGAGAAAGAAGAGCAAGGAGGCGTTGTGGCAAAATTTGATAACGTGCCCTGTCCCACCGTGCAAAATTTATATTTTATTGGGAGGAATTACGTTGAACATATCGAGGAACTGGGCAATGAGCGGCCGACAGAACCACTCATTTTCACAAAGTCCTTATCCTGCGTGGCAATGAGTGGTGCCAAAATTCCTTATCCCGGACACTCACATTCGCTCCATTTTGAGGGAGAAATGGTCTTTGTTCTTAGAGAACATGAAGATTTTAAAAAGGACAACGCAATGATTCTTGCAGGATGTGGGATAGATTTTACGGCGCGGGATATTCAGTCTGATCTGAAAAAAAGGGGCTGGCCGTGGTTCACGGCCAAATGTTTTCGCGGTTCAGCTGTATTGAGCAGCAAGTTTATCAGTATTCCAATGGACTCCCTGCCCCGCCTTGCTGTGGAGACCTGGATAAACGGAGAAAAACGGCAACATGGCCTGTATACGAAGAAGCTCTTTCCCGTTCCGATTCTGACAGAATATCTGTCGAAACTGGTGGATATCGGGGAGAACGATGTCCTTTTTACAGGAACTCCCGCCGGTGTCGGTGAAGTTGCCCCAGGAGACAATATTGAGGTGAGACTTCTCGTTGATGACGAGGTACAGATACAAGTCCAATGTGAGGTGGAATGATGGATATTCTGGAATTTCTGACGGTTTTGAAGGAAAAAATCAAACCAGTTCTCGTGATGATTGTACTGGGAATTCTGGTGGGTGTTCTGGCCTACTTTGTCCTGACTCCGGTCTTTGAAACACGAACCACGTTCATGATTCTGGAATCCAAACTAATCCGACGAACACTGGAAGGGAAAAAACTGGACATTGATACATATCTGGATTTTGTGGACAATGAGTCTCTCTATCATAAGATTTACACAAGTCTGGAAATTCAAAAAAAGTACAATATGGATTTTGAGGAATTTAAGCGTTCATTTGAAGTTACGACTGTTGAAGATACGGCAATTATCAAATTGCTGGTAACCTTCCAGGACCCTGAAATCAGTTTTCAGATTGCCAGAATGCTGGGAGACTCCGCATTAACATTGAACCGGCAAGTAATTGACGAGGAAGTCCACGCAGGATATCGCTTCAGCGAGGCACAGGTACAGGCTGCATCCAATCAACTGGAAACGGCCCGCAAGGCACTGGATGATTTTCTAGCCGAACACCCGGTTCCCCGAATGGCAATGGAAGTTGATACCCTGAGAAACCGCATCACCATCGAGGAAACTGGAGAACTGGCTGTTTTCCCACCGATGGAGAGTGCCGCTGTGGCAACTGATCTGAACCCTCAAATCAGCCAGTCGGGGATGACTCCCAAAGCATTTTCTTCCCTTGCAAGAATACAGGCAGAAATCGCAGAAGCAGAAGCAAGTCTGGCCGTGGCCAAGGCTGATAATAGAAAATTTGATGCAGATCGCCGCCTGAAAGAACTGAACGTTCAGCTGAAACAAGAGAAACAGACATTGGCAAAATTGCACGCTCAATTGCATGAGCTGGAAACGAACTATTATCCACTGAAGTCTCAATATATAGCACTGGAAAGTGAATTCACTTCAGCTCAAAAAGGATATGAGAAAATTTATCAAACGGGATTGGAATCCCGCATTGAAGTTATTGGTAAAACAAAGGAAATGACCATCATTGATCTGCCGGTAAAGCCGCAGAAACAAGCTTTTCCTAAATTGATTATCACATTGATAGCCGGGCTTTTTCTGGGTCTCCTGGCTGCTTTTGCCTACTTATCAACGGTGGCGTTCAGTCGTAATCTGCCGGATGCTTAGCGGATTTTTCAGCCTTTTTGGCGCTGTTTTTATCAGCCGTGCCTGTGTCCATTCAAGCTCGGGTAAACTGCGACTGGTTTTGTATCTGGGTGCCGCCCCCATGGTCCTTGCAATGGCATTGTATCTCCTTCTGCTATTCTTTCCAGGTATCAGCCCGGGGTCTGCCCGTCTGATTATGGCTGTCGGATTGATCGCAATCGGAAGCTATTGCCTGTTTCTGGACACCCCCTTGAAGCTTCCAGATTGGGATACGGCTATTTTGATACCACTGGCCATATCCATTCCCGCTTTCTTCTTTGTTACACACTACATTTCTTCCTTTGACCCGCTTAATTATTCCTTCATCGGGAAGGAATTTCTCTCAGAAATGTCTGTGCGGGGGTATCCATTCATATCAGCAAACCATACCGATGGCATCTTTTCCTGGTTTGCTCATCCCCCCATGTTCTCACTGATGCAGACATGGCTTCAACTTGTTCATCTGGATTTTCTGGTCCGGTATATTGGCCCATTCTATTATGCACTGGTTAATCTTCTGGTTTTTCAGGTCGTGAAAAAACGATCCGGCCTGATGGTTGCGACCTCAGCTGTTCTTATCCTGGCCATAACCCCTCTTTTCGTGAGAACATCCGTCGAAGGCTTCACAACTCCACTTCGCATGTTCTTCTTTATTGGCACGGCCGTGCTC
>PFTO01000087.1:12806-21451 GCA_002789615.1 Acidobacteria bacterium CG_4_9_14_3_um_filter_49_7
TGAAAAAAGGGTCTGGCCCGCCGCTATCTTCGCAGGGATGGCCATGTTGACTCATACCATTGGCTTACTGGCAGTACCGGGGGGGTTGCTGGCTCTGGTCCTGCTGAATCGTCGATGGAACTGGAAAAGATTGTTCATTTTTGGCTTCATTGCCTGCTTCGCAGGCGGCCTCCCCTACCTGATAAACCTCTGGAAACTCCACAGCTTTGCGGCAACAACCGTCTTTGTTTCCGCGTTTGGGAATAAATTGATAAATGATGTCTTACAATACCAATTTATTCAAAAGGGAATGCCCACAGCCGCCGCCCGTATGGTGTATGGATATTTTTCTCCTATCTTCCGTTTCTCAAGTTATGGGTTGGCGTTTATCCTCGGATTTGCCGGCCTGATAACCGCCGGATTTCATTGGAAATCCCGGAGTCGATTGGTAGACACGGCACTGGGATTTCTGCTCGTCTATTTCACAATCCATTTTTTGCCGATTCATCACAATATTTTTATCCTTAGTCCCCGATACCCATTGACGGTTCTTCCAGTCCTGGTCATGGCGGGAGCCGTTTCTCTGCCTAAGTGGCGATTTAGAAAGTGGGTTGTAAGCGCAATCGCGGTGGCCGCTGTCGGGGTCACCCTGTTCTTAACATCTCCCTTCTATCGTCAACCCTGCCTCCAGTGCGAAATGACGCAATACATAAAAACTCACCTGACAGTTGAAGACCACGTCCTGGTATGTAGAAGCCCATTTTTTTTCAATGACATAAACACGATTTCGGGGAAAGACACATTGGAATCCGAGTTTGCCCCTCTCTATTTTGAACCGGATCTGAATCGAATACTTCAGAAATTGAAAGAAATGAAATTTTCGTACCTTCTGCTTCCCTATGCCCCCACACCGTTCGAGTCTGAAGGTTTTGTAAGGCGGTTGGTTGAAACACCTGGCATTCTGGAAGCCGTGAAACACACAGCAGCATTCCACTTGTTTCGTATCCATTATCCCGCAATGCCGCTTGCAAAACCGAAACAGATAAGTCTCTTTTCATGGCGCCCTGAATCGCAGGGGCTGAAGTTGACCGCCTATGATAACAGCGGCAAAGAGCACCCTCTTCGTTTCTGGTATACCCAACAGGGATTGCACATTTTTACTCCCTTTGCCAATACCCGTCTGGCCCTTTCCCGGGATATCCCCTGGCGAAAAAATGCCGCTTATATCGACACAAAGGGATGCACATCTGTGACAATATCAGTTCAGATCAAACAGTCTTTAGGTCCACTTCATTTGTGCTGGGATCTGTTCGAGCTTGATTCGAAGGGAATGATACTGAGGCAAATGCATCCCCGGCCTGTTACCGGGACACCCGGCTGGAAAGAGCTGGTTTTATCTTCGGCTTACCCTCGTATGCTCACAAAACACTTACCCCTTGAACACCAAACTGAAAGGATTATCCTTTCTTTCAGTTTTTATCTGCAGCCAGGAGGAACCTGTGTCAGTGCCATCGACATCACCGGTTATAGATGACCGGATATTGCTGGGGCTTTTTCTGCCCCTTTTTATTCTGCCACTGCTCCATCCCATGGGATTTATTGTGGCTCTTGCCATCATTCCCATAGGATATCTATCCGTTTATGGACTCCAACAGAGTGAGATTTTCCTCATGCTTACCCTGTTCGCCCCGGTCCTGAAATCCAGCCCGCTGAATCCCATTCCTCCAGAACTGGACTTGACTGTACTTTTTTATGTTCTCTTTCTATCAGTTACAGGACTGCTGTTTCTTTTTCGAAAACGAAAACTCACGAAGCTCGAAGTGCTGGATCTACTGATTCTGGTTTTTACCTTGATTGTCATTGCTTCTTTTTTGAATTCACCGGGCAAGGTACGTGACTATGCCCTGTTCAAACTGATCCGTTTCCTCTTCCTGTCCCTTCCCTTCTTCTTTTTCCCAAGAATGATGAGTGGATTGGATTTCCGCAGATTGAGCCGCCTCTTTGCCATACCCGGAAGCGCAATCTGCCTGGCACTGTTTATCGTTTACCCGGATTCAAATGTCATGAAAGATTCCGGAAACAGTTACCTGACGGTGGCTGCCATTGCCGGAATCGCCCTTCTTTTCGCCGCAACTCATTTTGTCCAGGAGAATCGAATTGGATGGAAACTTGTTTACCTGTTTGCCATGACCGCTGACCTGATACTGATTTTCAAAACAAACTCCCGGGGCGGTATATTATTCGGGGGTGTGGTTTTGTTCTGCTATTTCATAATTGTATTTAAAAGCAAACGAGCCCTTATTTTTTTCAGCCTGATTTTTCTGACACTGGCTACTTTCTTTACTTATGTTCTATATCCGGACTTCTTTACTCGGTTCTTCAACATGTTCAAGCAGCACAAAGGTTCTTCCATTTCCACTCGTTTCATTGTGTACAAATTGGCATTGAAACTCATTTCCCAGCGATGGATTGCAGGGATTGGGCTGGGTGGCTTCAGTGATTACCATTTTCTGAAATATCCCCACAATTTAATTTTGGAAGTTTTTGTCGAACATGGAATTGCAGGTTTTTTGACGTTTCTGGGGATTCTTCTGGCTGTTATTTCCAGAGGAATCGCTGCATTCCGTAAGGGTGCCATCCATACTGTCCTTGCACCTTACCTGCTGGCGGCCCTATTTATGCTCCTCTTCCAGATGACCTCATTCGGTCTGGAATCGACTCGCCTTTTTTTCTTTTTTGCGGGATGCCTGGTTACCTTCTACAGACAGCCTCTCCAAAACTCTGGAGATTCGCAGTCTGTCAATCCCATTTGAGATTGCCTTTCCCTGCCATCCGTTCCATCAAGCACTTTTTTTGGAAGTTTCCCCTTCAACAGGGTAAGATGTTCGAGGTGGCCGATTACGAGTGCTTAATTCTGATTTGGAGCAATATGTTTAATGAAAAATGAGAACATAATTCTTTTTTCATCGGATGACTGGGGGTGGAAGACCAGCAAGTACCAGTTGGCTATCCGTTTTTGCCGCCAGAACAAGGTGCTTTTCGTTTCTTCCATCGGTTTTAGAAGGCCTACGGCCTCCAGACAGGATATGGGCAGAATTTTCGGGAAACTGAAATTGTTCTTCAAGGGAGTGACTAGAGTTCAGGAAAATTTGTACGTCCTGACTCCACTTGCAATTCCTTTACACAACTATCGCTTTATCTCCTGGCTTAACGGCATTCTAATCCGTACTCAGGTCAGATGGGCAAGAATGCGTCTTTCCATCCAAAATCCCTACGTCTTCGTTTTTTCGCAAAACTGGTATGATATTATGAAGAATCTGCCTCGGAAGAAATTAGTTTATTATCTTGTAGATGAACATTCCAGTTTTAAAGGTGTTGATCTGGAATCATTTCAAAATCTCAACCGACAGATATGTCAACACGCGGATATTGTTTTCTGTTCCTCAAAATCGCTCGCTTTGAAGCAGAAAGAATTGAACCCCAATACCTTTCATATCAGCCACGGTGTAAATTATGATCTTTTTTCCCGTGCTGTGTTTGACCCGGATCTTCATTCGGCCCCTGAACTTGCAGATATTTCCCGACCAACACTGGGGTTCTGGGGCCACATTTCCTATGAATGGGTAGATGTCAGCCTCCTTAAATATCTGGCAGAAAAAAGACCCGAATGGACCTTTCTGCTCATTGGAAGGGATTCCATGGAACTAGATGAATTTGAACACCACAAAAATATCCGCCTGGTCGGTGAAAAGAATTTTGAAGATTTGCCTTCCTATTGCAAAGCCATTGACGTGGCGCTGATACCCTTTGTCAAATCTGCTCTGACAGACAACTGTAACCCACTCAAGCTATATGAATACCTGGCCGCGGGATTGCCTGTCGTATCCACAGATATACCGGAAGTCCGTTTCTGGAAAGACAGCGTATTGATTGCAAAGGAACGAGGAACCTTCCTGGAATCCTGTGAGACGGCAATGAAACTGAATGGTAAAGAATGGAAAGAGAAGACTTCCCTCTCAATGAAAAGCAATACCTGGGACCAGAAAGTGAAGGATATTTACCAGATTATCCGGGAAGAACCGACTTTTCATGAATAGAAAGCATTTCAAACCGTCTTCAGCCTCCCACTTCTCCACTTCATGAAATAGCGCCAGGCAATCCCCGTCTCGACCATAAAAAAGAGGATGATGGCAGGTATTGCAAAAAAGGATGAGATCAATACCAGCCCCAGAACAAGCGCCAGATGAATTCCCCAGAGGTTTAAGCGTCCATGAAAGCCAACCCGGCGGGTAATGTAGAAATAGCTTGAGATGCCGGCTGTCAAGTGGGAGAGAGCCAGAGCGATAGAAATAACAACGGCGGGAGAATTGGGATAGAACCGGGTCAGTACGGCAAATACACCAAGAAGCACAGCCCCTCGGGCCAGATCCACAAATACCTGTACCGGACGGGTATCTACTCCATGGATAATGCTGCGAAACATCAGATAGAACAGATACGGCAACGCCGCAAAGGCTAGAATTTGAAGGATGGGGATACCGGATTCATATTGAGATGGCAGGAACCAGCGGATAGCAAAGGGGCCCATGGCATAAAATACAAAAATCGCCACTGTTCCGGTTGCCATGACCAGGTCTGCGTATCGCGAGAGAGAACGGGCCAACTCAACCTTATCTCCCTTTCCCCAGAGTTCGGAAACTCCCGGTAGAAGCACCATATTAAAGGCATAGGCCAGTGTTTCAGCCAGTTGAAAAAATCGTGTGGCAATACCAAAGTCCCCGGCCAGCGAGCTGGAATAAAAGTATTTGGCCAGCATCACGGCCGAAGACATCATCAGTCCTGTCATAAATAGATGGGGTACGCGGGGCAAAGCATAAACCAGAATTTTTCTGAAATCAAAGTTTCCCGCCCATTGTGTCGCAAGAATGTAGAAAAATGGAAATATGGAAAGACCGGGCAACAGTGCCACAAACCAGACAATTTGTGTAATGCCACTGATTGCCCCTGTTGTGATCAGAATGGCGGCTAAGAGATTTCCAAAAATAAATATCGCTGACTGAAGTACGTTTGCCCATCTCATTTTCTTGTGTCCCTGGAAGAAGGTGTAAGAAATCCGGTATGTTCCCGTAAGAGCCAGCGCTGTTATCAAAGCGTAGAACATGCTGATATTGCCATCAAAAAAGTGATTCAGAATAAATGATTTTGCCGGAAGAACAAGACTGGTGGAGATAATTGCAACAAAAAAGAAGATAACCAGAACAGTTGAGGTGACACTCTTTTGCTTATCCGAATCGCCTGTGTGATAGCCCAGATAGCGCGCCTGTGCAATATCCAGCGCCACTGTATAGAGGGGGAACAGGGACGCGACCAATGCCCGAAAGGTTACATATAGCCCCAGGTCCGGTTTGGAAATAAAGCGGGGAAGCACAAAAACCAGCAAAATCACAAAAGATGCCATGCTGAAAACCTGAACCAGGCCGGTTTGAACAATGTTGTAGCGGAACTTACGGTCAAACAACAAGGAAATCCCTCCAATTCATCTGGTTACAGGCCATTGTAACATGGATATAAAAGTGAAGCAGAACGTCGTTCAACGGCCTTTTGCCAGAAACACCGTGGCTGCTGTTTTCAGAAAAATTTCAATATCCAGCAGGAAGGAGGTGTTTTTTACGTAATAAAGATCGTACCTCAGCTTTTCGAGGGCATCTTCCACTGAGGCACCATATCCGTAGTTCACCTGGGCCCATCCCGTGATACCCGGCTTGACCAGATAACGGAATACATAGAAGGGAAGCTGTGCTTTCAGTTGAGTATCAAATTCCGGCCGTTCCGGTCTGGGTCCAACAAAACTCATCTCCCCCCGAATCACATTGATCAACTGGGGCAATTCATCAATCCTCAGCTTTCGGATTAATCGCCCGATTCGGGTAATTCTCGGGTCATCTTCAGACGCCCACTGGGGGGTTCCCAGTTTTTCAGCGTCGTTTCGCATGGAACGGAACTTCAGAATGGTATAGGGCTCTCCATGGAGTCCAGTTCGGCTCTGCCGAAACAGCGCCGGACCCCTGGATTCCAGCCGGATAGCCAGCGCTGTGAATAACATGACGGGTGCGGTCAGGCACAGCAGGGTCACTGCCAGAATCAGATCAAAAACTCGTTTCACCGCCATGGGAAATCTGCGCATGCCCCGATTGAAACCGGTCGGCTCGAAAAAGAACCGGCTCTCTACAAGATCTGCGGCTACCTGTCTGAAAAAATGTTCGTAGAATCCCGCCAGTGTAAAAACGGGTCGTCCCTGGAGTTTCTCCAGTAAGAGCCTGTGCATTTCATTCTCTCTTAACTTCTCAACCTGTTCCACAATGTAAAAATCCTTGCTCGGACCCGTCGCAGGGGGAGTTTGTTCATTGGGAGAAAGCGGAACAATAATGCCCTGGTTAGAAAGCTTCTCCCGAACACCAGATTCTAATTCTGTCAGAGATATTCCCGCCAGAAGGAACCGATTCTGCACGTGGTTCTTCGCCCCGGATAGGAATTTCCCCCTGAAAAAGAGATAGAAAAATGCAAACATGGTATGAAGGAGCAGGATTTTTCTGCCAATGGGGCGAAAGAAGAGGGCGTAGCTCAACAGCACAGAGAGGGAAATTGAAAACAGCAGAACCAGAAAAACCGCGTACAAATTTCGGCTTGGATCGAACTGGCGGGGAGAATAGAAGTCAAAGGCATAGAGAAACAAAACGTAGAATGCAGTCATAATTGCTATTCGGAAGCGTGGCTCCAGCGGAACCTGCAATAGATGCATTGTGAAGATCAGGGAACAGGAAAGTATAACCGCATCCACGATTACCAGAACAATCCCCCGTTTCCAAGTTGCCAGTCCAAAGACTCGATTAACCAGATTCGCCTCCCCATAGCAACTTCAAGTTGCCGATATTGAGTTGTCGTGATGATTATACTATGAGTAGGGAGTTTTCGGCACACGTCCGGATGGGTCAAAGGGAATTTTCAACAAAATTGACCGATTTTTGCCAGTTTTGGACAACTGGCTGTCTCATTCTCTGCTATACTTTTTCCATGAAAAATGAGACGTATGCAACGTTTTTAACCCTGCTTTATACCCTCTTATGTTTTTCCGCACCCTTCTCCATCTCCGGAATGGAAATCTTTCTTAGCTTGCTGATTCTTTCTTTACCCATTTTTTTGAAATATTCCAGGTGGAGAACCGGGAACTGGGACAAATTCCACACGCTTTTTTTTACCCTTTTACTATTTGTCCCTTTCCTGTCCCTGATCAATTCCCCCGACATCTCCGTTTCCCTTCCATGGATCCGGCGTCATTTCTTTATGATAGTCACTCCCGTTGTAATGATTACCGCCCCACTGGTTGGGCGGCACTGGAAAAGGTTCCTCTGGTTATTTGTGGCTGCATCCACACTGGCTGCCGGTTACGCCGTGTTGCAGGTGTTTTTCGGAGAAACCCTTTCAAAACCGTTCTTCTGGAAAGGCTATTACGTTCATTCCAGGGCTTTTTTCTCCCAGGCCAATACTTTGGGAGAGGTTCTCACCTTCGGCTTTCTGGCTGCAATTCTTTCAATGTGGCTGACCCGATCCGGACGTGTACGGATGATCGCTTCCTCCTCCGCCCTGTTGATCCTCGCCGGAATTGTCTCAACCCGGACACGAACTCCCCTTGTAGTCGCGGTGGTTGCGGGGACATGGATTATGGTGAAACTGTTTAACAAACGAGGCGTCATCACCGTATTACTGATTCTGATTCTGGGGCTTGTTGCAAATCAGTATAATGACCGCCTTTTCTGGCGGTTTCGGCAAATCAATCAACATCCTGGAGCAGACAGGGTGGAACTCTGGCATTACGGAATAAAAGCAGTGGAAACCCATCCCATTCTTGGAATCGGGTTTGGGAATTTTCGTGAATTCCTGAAAACGCATACGGATGAATCCCATCGATTTCTGGTTCGCTATAACCACACCCACTGCAATATCCTTGAAGCTGCGGCCACCACCGGCGCGATAGGATTGATCATCTTTCTGCTATTCTGGGGACGCGTAGGCTGGGACATGTACAAGTCCTGGCGGGATTCCCGAGACCCGGTGCAAAAAGCCATTTTTCTGACTCTGGTTACGGCCTTCCTTGTTTTCCAAGTTGAAGGCCTTACCGAATGTACCCTGAAAGACGCCGAGGTTGCACTCACTTTTTACGTTCTGGTGGGTGTTTTTTACGCGTTCAGACTGCATACAAGAACAGAAGCATGCCCGTCAAATCTGGAGGAAGTTTCAGATTGATTCAAAAAGAACGGTGTCTTCCCGCTTTTCGCGACACCGCACGCAACCAGTGAGGCTCAGATCATATCCATCAATGCGTCCACCATGTTGGAAATTCCCGCATGCACATCTGATATGCGTTTCCCCAGCATGTATGCGGGGGTGGAAATCAATTTGTTCTTTTTATCCACGTGGAACCCTTTCACGGGGCACTGGAAATGGTGTGCACCCATACCTTCCAGAGCTTCCGCCGTGGCCTTATCGTTTCCAATGGTTAACTCAGGGGTGATTTCACCCAACGCAGCGGCCACCACTGCCGGCGATATGCAAATTGCAGCAATGGGTTTGCCCAGTTCGTGAATGGTTTTCAGCAACCGTGCAACGGC
>PFTO01000087.1:21473-30155 GCA_002789615.1 Acidobacteria bacterium CG_4_9_14_3_um_filter_49_7
CAGCGCGTCCAGATCAGCCGGGTTCAGGGAGTCGATATTTGTAATCGCTCCCCGCGCGATCCTCGCAGATTCCACCAGAACGTTGCGTTCCTCTTCCGGCATCACCTCACCCGTCAAATGGTTGACAACATGCATCTGGGTTTTGTCCGGTGCCGCAATGACCACTTCACAATCCCTTTTATCCAATTCCAGTAGGGTCAGTACCGCTTCGTGAACCTCTGACCCGTCATAAACACCGCACCCTGAAAGCAAAACACCAATCTTTGGCATCTCATCCTCCCGTTGTAAAATATCAATTCGCTGACTCGATTCTACCAGACAACAAATGCTATCTTCAAGGAATCTCGTGGATACTAACCCTGTGCCTGTAAGTGACAGAATTTCCCCTTGTTTTATCATGAGCAGTCCGCGCAAAACAGTTGCGGCTTCTTTCCGGCTTATTTTTCCGGTATAGTGGAGTTGAAAGAAGAAATTGGAGGCCTCATGGCACCAGCAGTCTCCGTGATTATGCCAGTTTACAATTCGGAAAAATTCCTGGAAGAATCCGCAGATTCTGTCCTGTCTCAGCAGTATGATTCACTTGAACTTATACTGATTGACGACGGTTCCACTGATACTTCCAGGGACATTATCCGGAAGTTGGCCGCAAAGGACCAGAGAGTTAAACCTCTTTTCCTCCACTCTAACCTGGGGTCTGCCGGTGCAAGGAATGAAGGAATCAAGCGAGCGGAAGGGCATTATATCGCCTTTCTGGACAGTGATGACATCTGGCTGCCGGAAAAACTGGCAATACAATTGCCGTTCATGGAGAAATTGGGCACTCCGGTAAGTTTCACCGCATACCGGAAAATAGACTCAGCCGGCGTCCCCGGAAGTAAGGTCCGGGTTCCAGAAGAGGTAGATTATCTCCATCTCTTAAAAACAAACAGCATCGGGATGCTGACTGCCGTGTTTGATAAGGAGATGGTTGGAGCCCGCCTGCTCCCTGAAATCCGATTGCAACATGATTATGCGTTGTGGTTGCAGATACTCCGTGACGGCCACGTGGCACGGGGCCTGAACCGGGTGTTGGCACATCACCGGATTCATGGGAACTCAATTTCACGAAACAAGGCGGATGCGGCACGATACCAGTGGCGAGTATATAGGGAGCTAGAAGAGCTGGGACGAATTAAAAGTGCCTGGTATTTTGCACATTATGCAGTATATGGTCTGCTGAAACATAGATAATCTGAAATTTATGTTTATTGAGCCCTTTCCTTCGGAAAAAATCAGAGGGCTTGAAGATGCTCGATTTCTCCGGAGGCTGCCACGTATTCACGCAGGCTTGCCAACAAGGTGTACTGGGGGGTAAAGCCAAGAGCCCGAAGCCGGGAAATATTCGCGAAGGAGCGTTCAATGTCTCCTGTCCTCTTTTCAGAAAAAAGGATTTGTGCCTTTTGCTCGGTGATCGTTTCCAGGCCCTGGATCACATTCAAAATGGAAGTTTCCCTTCCAGTTGCGACATTGTACACATTTCCCGCTGCCGTTTCATGGCTCATGACAAAGCGGGTGGCACCAATTACGTCTTTGATGTAAACAAAGTCCCGGGTCTGCTGTCCGTCCCCATATACGGTGACCACCGGTCGCTTGTCAGAAAGAAATTTATTCAGGAAGATAGAGGCCACACCTCCATCCATAGAACCGCCGTTCTGACGCGGCCCATAAACATTGAAGTATCGAAGTACCACAGCCGGCACCCCGTAAAGGCGGCTGTATGTCAGCATATACTGTTCTGCAGTATATTTGTCAATTCCGTATGGGGAAATGGGCCTGATAGGTGAATCTTCCGACTTTGGCAGAACCGGGTCGTCCCCATAAACAGCCGCTGAACTGGCATATACCATCCGCTTCAAGGCGGGGCACCTGCGGGCTTTTTCCAGGAGATAGAGAGAAGCCTCACAGTTAACCTGATGACATCGATAGGTGTTTGTTACAGACTCGTGGACAGACGCAATGGCAGCCAGATGGAAAATATGCGTAAAGGTAAATTGGTTGAAAACTTCATCAATCAGGCCATGGTCGGCGACGTCCCCCTGGATGAAATGGAGCCTTTCGTCGTCAGGAAGATTCTCCCTCTTACCAGAGGAGAGATCATCCAGAACTACAACGTTAAAATCATCCTCAAGAAGGCTTTCCACAAGATGAGATCCGATAAAACCGCCACCGCCTGTAACAAGTATATGTTTCATTTACATCCTTCCAGAAAGAATAGACGCGTAAGAACAGGAACCGGTCCGTTGCCTGCCCTGTCTTCTGGCACGTTCTTGTCAGAATGATAACACAAAAGCAAACGGCAGGGGGCTGAATGTGATGGAAGATGTTGATTTTTTTGCTGAATGTGAGGAACCTCACGCTTTAGGCGCCTAGTCATCCGGTACAAACCCGGCTTCTTTCAACTTACTGAGATAGGTTCGGCGGAGCTCCAGAATATATTCATCATAGCGTCCTGATTTGAAATCCGGGAAAGTCCAACGGAAAGGTGTGACCTTTTTTTTCCCCAAGAGCAATACCATGTCCGCACAGATCCCCTCCCCCAGATAAATCTTATGCCCCATATACTTTTCCGAAACCAGCACCAGCTTGTACACGTCAATATATCCTGGATCCAGGTTCACCCGTCTCCGGTTCCCAAGGGAAAAACGGGTTTCAAGCTCCAGGCAGGTTTTCTTGATTGGCACAATACCATCGGCAGAACCCATTCGTGCCAACGGGAGAAACACACGAAAAAGAGGAGACCCCATCTCAGACGCATAGTAATCCGTAAAATCAAAGGGAAATGGCTCCGACTCTGAGCCAATATCTCCCATGGACTCCCGAATCGCTGAAGTCGCCGGCTGCAAATCTTCCGGATTACTATAAATCACCGACACAAAGAATTTTACGGGTGGAAACTTCCCTTTTCCCAGGTACATAAGACCTCCTTTGTTCATTTTACCTCATTCTCATTCTGTTTCTTCTCATTTCTGTCCTCACTTCACTCTCACACGCTACTTGCACGTGCGCTCATACAGCTGTAGAGTTCAATTTACAGCGCCAGTTTGCTATTATAGGGGCTGGATCCGGATTGAAGGACGGGAGAACCATATGGAAGGGAAGAAGCTGAGACAGTTGTTTCTGGATTATTTTGAAGAAAGGGATCACCACGTCGTGGCGAGCTCTTCACTGATACCGGCACAGGATCCCACATTGCTCTTCGCCAACGCAGGAATGAACCAGTTCAAAGAGGTTTTCCTTGGAGCTGAGAAACGGGATTACAGTCGAGCCGCGTCCGCACAGAAATGTGTCCGGGCAGGCGGTAAGCACAATGACCTGGACAATGTCGGAAAGACTGCACGTCACCACACTTTCTTTGAAATGCTGGGGAATTTTTCATTCGGTGATTATTTCAAGGAAGGCGCAATTGGATACGCATGGGAATTTATCACTGAGATTTTGAGAATAGACAAGGATCGTCTCTACGTTACTATTTTTCAGGACGATGATGAGGCCTTTGATATCTGGAGCAAGAAGACGCATGTCCCTCCCGAACGGATTTTTCGCTTCGGTGAAAAGGATAATTTCTGGCAGATGGGCGACGTGGGGCCGTGCGGTCCCTGCTCCGAAATTTTCTATGACCACGGAGAAGAATATAGCTGCGGCAGACCCACATGCACGGTAGGGTGCGAGTGTGACCGTTTTGTGGAAATCTGGAATCTTGTGTTCATGCAGTTTAATCGGGATGCAACGGGTCACTTGTTACCGCTTCCCAACCCTTCCATTGATACCGGAATGGGACTGGAACGCCTGGCGGCCGTCATGCAGGGGGTTAACAATAACTATGATACCGATCTGTTCCAGAATATCATCCGTGATATTGCTGAAAAGTCAGGCCATGACTATGGGGCGGATCGGGATGTGGATATTGCCATGCGAGTGCTGGCAGATCACATGCGGGCCACAGTGTTTCTGATCTCTGACGGTGTTGTGCCTTCCAATGAAGGCAGAGGGTATGTTCTTCGCCGGATCATGCGCCGGGCAATCCGCTACGGCAAGAAACTGGACTTGGAAATACCGTCTCTCTATCAATTCGTAGATACAGTCACCAAGGAAATGGGCGGAGCATATCCCGAATTGGTGAAAAACAGAAAAACAGTGGCTAAACTGGTCCGCATTGAAGAAGAACAGTTTAATTCAACGCTGGAAGCAGGTCTGAAAATGCTCAACCGGATGATTGAAAAATCAGATGGGAAACTGGATGCAGAGAATGCATTTCGTCTTTATGATACCTTCGGTTTTCCAATTGATCTGGTTGAGGATGTCTGCGTGGAAAAAGAGATTGCCGTGGACAGAGAAGGATTCGAGCAACGCCTGGAACAAGAGCGAAATGAAGGAAAAGCTCGTTCTAAAGTCCGAATGACGGAGAATCCGGTGGAAAACTATCTGTTTCTCCATGATTTTCCAGAAACAGAATTTACCGGCTATGACAGCACGACAGAAAATGCCACCATACTGGCCATTATTCGGAATGGCAGGAAAGTGGAACAACTCATTGCCGGAGAAACCGGAGAAGTGGTGGTGGACAGAACCCCGTTCTACGTGGAATCAGGGGGGCAGGTAAATGACACTGGTATCCTGGAAAATTCCGAAGCAAAGGGCGTGGTAAACAACCTGCTTATGCCAATCTCCGGGCGCCGGCTTCATATGCTTACCCTGACGAAAGGGAAATTGAAGGTTAATGAGACTGTAAGGCTGTCTCTGGATTCTGAGAGACGTCTTGCCATTGCCCGGAATCACACCGCTACTCATTTGCTTCACGCCGCACTGCGCTCTGTTCTGGGAGACCATGTGAAACAGGCTGGATCAATGGTGGAACCGGATAAACTGCGCTTTGATTTCAGCCATTTCAAAAAGATCGACGTACAGGAACTTGCGGAAGTAGAGCAGATCGTTAATCGAAAAATATTGGAAAACATCCCGGTTGAAACCGAGATTCGTGATATTGAAGAGGCTAAAGCAGCTGGTGCCATGGCGCTTTTCGGCGAAAAATACGGAGATAGGGTTCGGGTGGTACAGATACCTGGATATTCCACGGAACTCTGTGGCGGGACACATGTTAACCGGACTGGAGATATTGGGAGTTTTGTTATCGTTTCGGAACACTCTGCCGCGTCCGGTATCCGGCGAATTGAAGCAAGGACCGGATTCGGTGCACTGGGATATTTTAACAGCTTCCGGGAAGAACACCGGGAATTGAAATCCGTTCTCAAAACCGGGGAAGACGACCTCCCACAGTTCGTGGCACGAAAGCTGGAAGAAGTCCGGCAATTGCGCAATGAAGTGGAGAAGGCGAAGATTTCCGACGATCCGGTTGAATCAACTGAAATCAAACTGGTTGACGATGTTACTCTACTGCTGCTGGAAGTACCCGGCCTGGCACCGGGGCTGATGCGGGAAAAGGCGGACAATCTGAAACAGAACCGCAATAAGACCATTGTTTTTCTACTCACCGTCACTGATGACGGGTGCAGCTATCTCCTGTCGGCCACAAAAGATCTGGGAAAGCATTTCCACAGCGGAAACGCCCTACGAGTTATCGCGCCGCTCCTGGACGGACGGGGCGGCGGGAATCCGACCATGGCTCAGGGTGGCGGTAAATGGACAGGTCGACTTGCAGACATTGCCAAAGATATCGTCGAAAAATTGAAAAATGAGGTGTCATGATAAAGTCTCTGGTCATTCTGGGCGTGATGATTACGTTGACTGTCCCCTGCAGCGGTGAGATTTACACCTATCGGGACAAGAACGGTCACCTGGTCCTCACCGACGCCCCTCAGGGCAACCGTCGCGTAAGGAAGGCACGGCACACGAGTAAAGGAAAGAAACGGACAAAAACAACCAGGAACCACCATGGGCCCCTTGTTTCCAAGGATCACGAAATCAACCGTCTTGTGGAAAAATACGCCGTCATTTACGACCTTGATCAAAGATTACTCCATGCGGTTATCCGTGCCGAATCGGATTACGACCAGAATGCCGTTTCCGGTAAGGGCGCAATGGGACTGATGCAATTGATGCCTGAAACCGGAAAAGAGTATGGTGTTGAGGATTTTTTCAACCCGGAAGAAAATATTGGTGCCGGCGCAAAGCACCTCAAAGCCCTGCTGGATCAATATTTCGGCGACACAAAAATGGCCCTGGCCGCTTACAATGCCGGCACAACGGCAGTGGACCGGTACAACGGCGTCCCCCCTTTTCAGGAAACAGAACACTATGTTTCCAAAATCCTGACTATGGTTAATGGTGAGGAGGACAACAGTAGTTCGGGCAGGGCTGCCCGGCCAAAGCAGACCACAATTTATCGCTATACAGATGCAAACGGACGTGTTTGCCTGACCAATATTTTTCCCGGAAATGTCTCTGGCGTTGAGGTCGTTAAGAGGTGAAACCGGCACCTGTTGCACTTTCAGTCGGCCCGTTTCGGCTGGACGGGGGTGCCATGTTCAGTGTCGTTCCCCGTACCTTCTGGGAAAAACTCTACAAGGTGGAAGAAGACAATAGGATTGTGCTGGGCCTCAATCCTGTGCTGATCCAGGACAAAAAACGCATCATCCTAGTGGACGCCGGTGCTCCTGAATCGGGGGAAAAACTGCTGAACCACCTTTCGAAACGGGGCATTAGACCTGCTGCCGTTACCGACCTTGTGTTTACCCACCTTCACTACGACCATTGCGGTGGTGCCTTTCCAATTTTTGATAATGGGTCCGTCATCCCGCTCTTCCCCGATGCGGCGGTTCATGTTGCCCGGAAGGAACTGGAAGATGCCTTAAACCCCGATGAACGAACCCGCCACTTTTACAGAACGGAAATCGCCTCCTACATCTCAAGAACCGGCAGGGCATCTTTGATTGATCAGCTATTACAACTTACAGATGACGTGGAAATTGTGCCCGCTCCGGGACACACAATGGGGCATCTGGCGGTATGGGTGTTCCGGGATCGCCAATACCTGATCCCTGGTGACCTGATTCCCACACGTCACCACCTGAACATCCACTACATGACCAGTTTTGATGAAAATACCCGTCTGAATATTCAGACCAAGAAGGAACTGCTGGCCCGGGCCGCGAACCGTCCCACCGTCGTTTTTTTCTATCATGAGCCCTCATCGCCTGCCGGGGAGATTATCCAGGACGGGAATCGCTTTCACATCAGAAATTGAATTCCAGCTTTTCACAGATCCTCCGTCAACTTTTCTGAGTACGAAAAAAGGCCACCTGTGCAGGCGGCCTTACAGCATTCATGTCAACCGGTAATAAGATCAGTCTATTTTGCCCTTTTCTTTCAGTTCATCGTACCAGTCTGCCCTTTGTTCCTTGATTTCTTCGACGGGCATCTTCCCATCCACAACGGTCAGATCCAGCGGGTAAACGTCCGGATTCAGAATTACGAAGAAGAAATGCCAGAAGAAAATAGCCATGGTTGCCAGAATTGCCTCGTAAAAATGGACAGTTTCCGCTACCTTGATCGACCAGGTTGGGAGAAATTTAAGTGACTCAATGGGAAACCAGAGAATCATTCCGGTAAGAGCCATGACCGCTGTTCCCCAGAGCAGAGCCAGATATTCCATTTTTTCCGCGTATGTTGTCTTCCCGTAACGCGGTCTCTTATCTGTCCGTAGAAACACGTATTTCATGTTGTCCTTGAAATCCCGGATATCCTTGAGTCGCGGCAGCATGGCCGTGAAGACGCCACGATCCGCATTGCCCTTTGCGATGCGAAAGAAATGAACCGCGAAAACCAGAATCATGGTTACACCGGCGATCCGGTGAATCAGGCTTCTTGCTCCCTCGGAAAGCCAGAACGTCAGCATATGAAGCACTGGGATGTCACTGAAGCGGAGAGAAAATCCCGTGACAACCAGCGTAAAGAAAGCCAGAAAATTGACTCCGTGAATGATCATCTGCCCCTTTGTTAACCGGGGGAACAATTTTTCCTCTTTACGTTCCCTGTATTTGCGAACAATACTTGACAAATAAATCAACACATTATGCACAAACATGCCGCCGATAACAAGCAGAATCAACCAAATGTAGCTGATACGGACATAATAGTTGATAATATTGCCGCTTTTGAGGCTCGATTTATGGTCGTAGCTGAGGGCAAATTTTTCTGTCGCACCCTTCTTGTGGCATTGAGCGCAGGTACCGGCAACGTTGGCCGGATTGACGGAGGAGTTCGGGTTGATGGGTTTCAGGATATCATGGGTAGTGTGGCAATCCACACATGTGGCGGCCTTGCTGCCCTTTCTGGCGTTGGCCATGGAATGATAGCTGTCACGGTAACTGGACCCGATAGAATTCACCAGGCCGTACCGCTGGATAAGTCGCTGATCTTCATGGCAGGACAGACAGATCTGTTCGGAAACCCGGAGTTTGTTGGTAAAAGCATCCGGGCTGTCAGTTGGGAGAATCAGATGGGAGTTGTGGCAATCATTACAGGTAGGAGATTCGTCCCAGCCCCGCTGGACCGCTTTACCATGGACGGAATTGTCGTACTGCATCTCCACTTGCTCATGACAGCCCCCGCAGGTGTGGCTGAGATTAGTTTTGTATATGTTTGATTTTGGATCTATCAGACTACGAATGCCGTGGCTTCCATGAC
>PFTO01000070.1 GCA_002789615.1 Acidobacteria bacterium CG_4_9_14_3_um_filter_49_7
AATCGAAATGAGCGGCAGTGCTGCGCTCACTGTAACCGGGCGTCTCGTGCTGATGCCGGGAGCCACACTGTCCAACATCAACCCCGGCGGCACACCGAAGGTCTCGGTCAGTGGAACCGACCTCTTCCTCTACGGAGATTACACAGGGAAAGGGCAACCGGATCCGCCGATTACGTTCACGGCTACCGGGGGGATTCATGAACAGAATAATTAAGAAAGGCAGAATGATGGATAGAAAGGGAATTTCAATGGGAAATCAGGCTGGAACAAAAAAAAGACAGCGAAGCACGATCAACAGGCTCTTCGCCGGGCTGTTGCTGGTATTCATGGCAGGCAGTCTCTATGCCGCTTCCGGCCCCTGCCCCATCTCTCCCGGCCCGCTGGCCATCGCAGACAACGGCATGATCTATCTCGGCGCGGCCCATCCCTGGTATGGCGCGGATGCCGGTGCCGTTTTATCTATCAATCCCGCGGATGGCGAGACCCTCGGATATCGCTATCCCATGCTGGTCACAGCCAACACCACGATAGACCCTTTCCGGCCGGTTTCCATCTGTTTCAGCAAACAGGCCGGCCGCATTTACGCGGCGTATTGCCGAGGGGCGGCAGACGACGGCCTTCTCGTGATGGATCCACCCAGTCCCGGTAGTGGCAAAGGAACGTCATCCGGCAAAACAGAATCGGGATGGGGCCGCATCGCAGCGATCGGGCTATCCCTGAATGGCAGCGGCCTTGTGGTGCTCCACACCGTTGTGGAAAATCTGACATTGACGGCGGACCACACTGGAACGAGGCTCCAGGCGGAGCTTCATTTTCGCCTCACCGCGCTGCCGCTGGATGATCGCGGTTTTCCCATTCGCTCCCTCGCTTCCGTTCAGTGGTCCATGGACGAAACGGTGGATGAATTGCGCCCGGGGGCTGTCAGTGAATCCGGGGCATTTGACTGGTTGACGGGCCACCGCCTGATCCGGGCGGGTTGTGTCCAGCCGGACGGTACCGCGTGGCTGATAATCGGGGACAAACTAAACAAAATAAATCCTGCCGACAATACGCTCATGGCACTTTCCACCGGCGACCTCAATCGGGTGATCGCCCTGGCGGATTCCGGGGAAACTTCGGTATCCATGCTCCGGGACATGGGAAGCACTGCAGAGGTTGTCAAGTTGAACAGTGAAGGGGCGGTACAGGAAACCCTTACCTTTCCGGTGCCGCACCCGGCCGGTCTTGCCTTTGGCAATGGCGCCCTCGTGATATCTTCTTCCACCGGCAACTTCCTGTACTCTCACACGGCGGAAACGGACAATTGCATTTTTCTCTGTGCGACGCCCTGGGTGAACCCGGGTGAAGGCCTGGCGGTCCGGATGCTGACCCCGGCGGACGGGGCCCGGACAGTAGCGGACATTCTGACAGTCACCGGTCAGGTCAGTGAATCCGGTGCCGTGGTAACCGTCAACGGGGTTTCTGCAGCAATGGACGGGGTGTACTTCACCGCCAATGTGCCCCTTTCAGAGGGAGAAAACACCCTCACCGCCATTGCCACCAATGGAACCCATATCGGCACCGCTTCAATCCACGTCATTCGGGAGCCTGCATTACTTGTGAGCATCACGCAGCCGACAGATGGACTGGAAACCGCGGCGGATACTGTTTCGGTTTCCGGCACAATTTCTGTGGACGGTGCCGCTGTAACGGTCAACGGGCAACAGGCAACGGTAACCGGGAAAAATTTCTCCCTGGATTCAGTGGCACTGACCCTGGGTGGCAACATTATCACGGCCCACG
>PFTO01000098.1 GCA_002789615.1 Acidobacteria bacterium CG_4_9_14_3_um_filter_49_7
TTCCTGTGGGCATGATGGAAAACGTTTCGCTTCGCTTCACATTTCCCACATGCCCACAGGTCTGCTACTCACCAGACCTTTTTACAGCAGTATAGGGACATAACCAACTACATAAGGCCTGGTTTTATAGTGGAGAATATTATGGAATCACAAAGTACGGTATAAAGTTACCAGTGGCGGTTTGGCCGCAGATATAGCCGTTGGGGCGGACACTCGCGCTGGCAAGTCTTGAAGAGGATATGAATGGGGATTAGGATGGGTGAATTCCAATTGAAAATTTCCGGGAACACCCATTCCAAAGCCTCTGTCAACAAAAACGCCGCCCCTGAGTGAGGGATCGAAGTGGGATTTGGGCGTAAGGCGTGTGCGGCAGAAAGTGTAAGTGCAAGTGATGAAGTCAGCGATTTGGCCATTTTCCGGTTGTTTTTCCCCTTTCCGGTCAGAACAGAATGTCGGACATTTCTGCGTCCTTCTTTCACTTTCACTCGCACTTGCACTTTTTTCCTGTTGTAGTAGGTCACCTTACGTTATAATGCTTCCGTTGTGAGATAAGAACCAATGGGGAGAAAAATGGGATTTAAAAAAGCAATTGTCAACCTGATGCCCAATCCACTGGTCAAGGTCTTTGCCGCCCCCTATGTGGCGGGAACGGGTCTGGAAAGTGGACTCAGTGCGGCGGCGCGATTCTGGGATGATGACGGCCTTCATTCGACTATTGATTTGCTTGGCGAGGAAGTGTATGACCATAGTGAAGTAGAAGACGTCGTATCAGTTTACCTGGAATTGATTGAGCAGCTTAAGGGGAGAAGATACGCGACGATTTCACTGAAACCGACCCAATTGGGGATTTTTGAGGGAGAGAAGTACTGCCTCGAAAACATGCGAAAGATTGTTTCAACCGCTGGGAAGCAGGATCTTCACGTCACGGTAGACATGGAAGATCATCCCTATACGGACGTGACGTTGTGGATTTTCCATAAACTGAGAGAAGAGTTCAACAACGTGGGAACGGTGCTGCAGTCCCGACTCTTTCGAACAAGAGATGACATTATGGCGTTGCCTAAGAAACCCTGCAAAATCAGAATATGCATTGGAATTTATAACGAGCCGGCCGATATAGCGCTTCAGAAAAAATCCGATATGAAGGATCGACTTTTTGAAGATATGCAACTACTTCTGGAGAATGGGCACTACCCGGAAATCGCGACCCACGATGTAGAGTTGATCAACCGTTGCGTGTCATTCATGGAGGAAAACAACATTCCCAGAGATCGTTACGAATACCAGATGCTGATGGGAGTACCCAGAAAGTCAATTCAGCGTAAGCTTCTGGAAAGAGGCAATATCGTACGATTGTACGTTCCATTCGCTGAGAAATGGAAGTACGCGCTGGCCTATTGCAAGCGTCGGCTCGCCGGCAATCCCATGATGGCTGCCTACGTGATGAAAAATATAGTTGGCAAGTCTACAGGCAGATAAACACTTCGTGCACTGTATGTGCGTGTGAAAGTAGGAAAGAGAATCAGACAGGGATTTGGAAATGAACCGTTCAACGTCAATCCCCTGTCTTTTTTTCATGCATAAGCACACGCACGTGCACTGTGTGTGCCGTAGGCACTCATTTCTTTCTAGCCGGTTTTGCTTTGACAACCAGTGGTGGTTTACCCTTCCTCTGAGTCTTTCGAAATGTGGTGAGAATCTGTTCGGCCTCGGCCAGGGGTACATTCACAAAAGAGAACCTTTCATAAATTTGAATATCCCGAATCTGCCTCGAGTCAATTTTTACTTTTGACCGGATGAGGTCCAGAATTCCTTTTAGGGTCATGCCATCCACTTTTCCCTTCGCGATGAAGAGTCGTGCTTTCCCGTGGTTTTCCGGAGCGGGTTTCCGGATCTCATTGTAATTGCTCTCATCCAGCTCATCTTGAAATGAGAGTTTCAGCATGGATGCCAGAATTGTAAGTGGATCGGTTTCCCCCAGGAGCTTGTCAGCCAGCGGGATGTATTTTATGTAGTCCTCTTTACCAATGATTTCCTCAATACCGTCCTGTATGCGCCGTGTCTTAAGTTCAATGATATCCTGTACACTGGGCAGTTTCTCCCGCCGGATTTCTGTCCGCGCCACGCGTTCGATAAATCCGATTTTGCGGTATTCAGAGGGTGTCACAAAGGTAATAGCGGTTCCTCCCTTTCCTGCCCGACCGGTCCGGCCGATGCGGTGGACGTAGGATTCAGGGTCATGGGGCAGTGCGAAATTGATGACGTGAGTCAAGTCCTGGATGTCAAGACCCCTGGCGGCCACGTCGGTTGCCGCAAGGATATTGATTCGTTTTCTGCGGAAACTTTCCAGGATGTTCAGCCGTTGAGCCTGGGAAATATCTCCGTGCAGGAAAGACGCGGAATAACCTCGGCTGACCAGGCGGTTTCCCATCGTCTCAGTTTCCACACGGGTACGCATGAAAATGAGGCCGTAAAAATCCGGTTCCATATCAATGATTCTGCACAGGGCTTCAAACTTATCCCTTTCAGCTACTTCAAAATAGATCTGGTCGGTTAGAGCGACGGTGGGGTTCTCTTTTGCCACAGTAATCAGTTTGTAGTCCCTTAAAAAGCGCTCCGCGAGATTCCGGATCCGATCCGGCATCGTGGCGGAGAACATGAGAACTCGCTTTTCCTGGGGGGTTGCTTCGAGAATAGTCTCCACATCTTCGATGAAGCCCATGTTGAGCATTTCATCTGCTTCATCCAGGATCATGTGGGAAATCCCACCTACTTTGAGGGTCTTCCGGTTGATATGGTCAATGACTCTTCCAGGGGTTCCCACCACGATGTCAACTCCTCTTTTCAGGCGTCTTAACTGCTCCGAAAAAGCTTGACCGCCGTATATGGGAACGATCTCCAGTTTCCGGTCCCCTTTTAGGGAGTTGATCTCTTCAGCGACCTGAATTGCCAGTTCCCGGGTCGGGGTCAGTACCAGTGCTTGCACATGCCCGGCACGTGGTTTCAACAGTTCAATCAGAGGCAGGCCGAAAGCGGCGGTTTTGCCTGTTCCGGTCTGGGCCTGGGCGATGAGGTCGGTCTTTCCTTCGAGGAGCATGGGAATTGTCTTTTCCTGAATAGGGGAGGGTTCTTCAAATCCCTTTCTGGCCAGTGCGGCGAGGATATCTTCACCGAGGCCGAATTTTCTGAATAAGTCTGATGTAGGGTTCAATTTTTCAATCCTTAGGTTGTGATTTCAAAGTAGTCAGAGGCAGAGCGGTGACACAATGAAAGCCCACTATACCGCATTTTTCCCTGTGATAACAGGAAAAAGAGGAAGGCAAGTTTGAGTTTGAGTATAAGTAAGGACAGGGAAGATGTGTTCAGTGTTCTGAAAGAACCGGGGTGTCAATTGGAAGGTGTGGGCGTTTTGCATGCTGTGGATTGGCAGATGGGAAGTATTCGTCATGAATTGTGTGTGAAGAAAATGGACTGTATGATAAACTAAGTGACGCATTCAAAACACTCTAGAATCTGAATGGAGGGGAGGAATGAAATTCACCACTGTAAAAATTCTGTTTCTTATGAGCATTCTGTCTCTGCCGCAATTTGCTGAATGTGGTGGCAATGTCTGGTATGTGGGGTTGAAGTTTGAGCCAACTTTAACTGTGGTTCAGGACATTCCTGTCGCTTCTTTAGACCAGTCATGGATACTTGCCCGATGCCTTACAAAAAAGGATATCCCACAAAAAGAAATGAAAAACTTTGAGAAATATGATGAACCTCTGGGGTTGTCGTTTGAGAAAAAAGGAGATTTCAATGGAGATGGCAAGCCTGACAGGGCGGTGGTTGGAGTCTATAAAGATAAGGATGGCAACACAGGGAGATTTTTGCTCGTTCTCACGAGACGACAGAATAAATGGGTAAAATCAGTTCTATTTAAGAGGCCAGGTAGACCGGGGTTCAGCATTTTGGGTAAGTTAACAAAGAAGGGCCTTGGCTGGGATTTTTGCATGGAATGTGATGATCTCAGTTGGATAAAATGGGAAAAGAACCATTTTGTTCTGATTGTTGCTGATGATGAAGTGCCTTGAGAAATGTGCAGTTTCTATCACAAGAATCGTTTTGGATAGGATGTCCACTTGTCTTCTTTCTCTTTTTCCCTTCTCTTTTTTTCTTTCAGAACACTGAACACAGGCGCCGCAGGCGCACAGAACACTTCTTTTTTTACTCTTTGAACAATTGTTCTGCACTCTTTACAAAGTCTGCCTTGATGGCTTCGTCCAGGAAGGTGGGAATGTTCCCGGTGTATGTCAGGTGGCCGAGGACTTTCCCTTCTTTGTCCTTGCCGGCACGTTCATATTTGTAGATTGTCTGAACCTGATAGCTCATGTCCTCTTTCAATCCCAGCACTTCGTTGATATGGCTAATCTTACGCGAACCGTCCTCAAAACGCGAAGTCTGCACTACAATGTTGATGGCGGAGGATATCTGGTCACGGATTGCCTTGAGAGGAAGTTCAATACCGCTTTGCAATGTTGTGTTTTCCAGTCTGGACAGTGCGTCTTTCGGGGAGTTGGCGTGAATGGTGGACATGGATCCGCCATGGCCGGTGTTCATTGCCTGGAGCAGATCAAATGCTTCACCGCCCCGGATTTCACCGATGATAATGCGGTCTGGTCTCATACGTAATGTCGAATGGAGCAGGTCCCGGATGGTGACTTCGCCCCGTCCTTTTTTGTCCGCAGGCTTGGCTTCCATTCGGAGACAGTGTTCCTGCTGGAGCTGAAGTTCCGCTGTATCCTCAATGACCAGGATTCGTTCATCGTGTGGGATCAGGGTGGAAACGATGTTGAGCAGCGTGGTTTTACCGGAACCGGTACCGCCGGAAACCAGAATGTTCTTTTTCATTATCACGACCAGTTCCATGAAGCGAACAGCCTGTTCGGTAATTGCTCCAAAATTGATGAGGTCCTGAATGCCGAGCGCTTTCTTGGAGAATTTACGGATAGAAACATAGGTGCCGGTCATGGCACAGGGGGGAATGACAGCGGCCACACGGGAACCGTCGTCCAGCCTGGCGTCCAGCCGGGGGGATTGATCATTCAGTTCCTTGCCCAGGGTTCGGCCGATGTTTTTGATCGCCGCGAGAAGGGCTTTCTCACTTGAGAATTTTTTATCAGTCTTGACTATCTTGCCACCCATTTCAATATAGATTTTGTCGCAGCCGTTGATCATAATTTCCGAGATACCGTCGGCCTCCAGGAATTCGTTGATGGGTTCCAGAAATGGTTTCACAAATGCGAATGGGTCAAACCGGTAGCTTTCTTCTTTGGCCTTTTCCTTTTCTTCTTCAGCCACTTTCACAGCGGCTGCCGTTTCAGTGCTCTGAGTTAATATTTTCAGAAGATAGGGCCCGATCTGGAACTCGTCCCCTTCTTCCAGGCTGGCGGTACGGGTAATCCGTTCGCCATTCATGAACACTCCATTGGCACTCTTCAGATCTTCAAGTTCAATTTTGTCCTCATTGATACGCACCCGTGCATGACGGGAAGACACTGTATTGTCATTTAATGATACGTCGTTTGCAGCGGTGCGTCCGATAAAAATCATTCGCCCTTTCATCGGTATGAGCTGTTTTTTCCCGGTGCTTGGATGGGTAACTTCCACAACATAAGCCATCATTGACTCCCTTATTCCGAATTTGTATTGATTATGCCAGAAGCCTTCAAGAAAATCCAGTTTTCCGACAATGAGGAAATTTAAATGAGGCTGAGTTGAGCGGACATGGACATGCACATACATTTTTTGAACCGGAAACCGGGTTTTCCGTATAATTGCATGTGTTAGAAAACTTATAATTATTTTGAACAGGAGGATTGCCCTTATGAAGCGATTGATTCTTGTGGGGCTGTTGCTGTTTTCAGCTGGAATGTGGGGGATGGCACTGAATGACGCGAGATTGTTGCGGTTTCCGGATGTAAACGGGAATCGCGTTGTGTTTGTGTATGCGGGAGATATCTGGACCGTTCCGATAACGGGCGGAAATGCGGTTCGGCTGACATCCCAGAAGGGACTGGAGCTGTTTCCCAAAATCTCTCCTGACGGTAAGTGGATTGCCTTTTCCGGGGAATATTCCGGATCAAGGCAGGTATATGTGATGCCGGCCGCCGGTGGAACGCCACGACAGTTGACCTGGTACAACGACGTGGGCATTATGCCACCCCGGGGCGGGTTCGATGATATTGTTCTGGATTGGACCCCGGACAGCCGGAAGATTCTGATTCGGTCCAACCGCACCCCATATGGGAAGCGCATGGGTAAATATTTTCTGGTTCCCCTGGACGGCGGACTGGAAGAACCACTGCAAATTCCAGAGTCGGGGTTTGGCAGTTTCTCTCCCGACGGTAAGGAGATATGCTACACGCCGATTTCAAGAGAATTCAGAACCTGGAAACGGTACAAAGGCGGCCGCGCCGCTGATGTCTGGACGTATGATCTTGTGAACAACACATCCAAACGTCTGACCACATTTCCCGGCACAGACCAGATACCCCACTGGTACAAAAACGGAATCTATTTTGCGTCCGATCGCAATATGAGGTTGAATATCTACCGCTATGATCTGCCAACCGGCGACATTAAGCAACTAACGGATTACAAAGATTTTGACGTGATGTGGCCGTCTGGCACAGGAAATGAGTTGATTTATGAAAACGGTGGCTGGTTGTATGTTCTCAACCTGGATACCGGAAAGGATTACCGCATGGTGATTAACCTGCACTTTGATAATCCCGACATCCTCCCGTACATCAAGAATGTAAAGAACAATATTTACAGTTCGGATATCTCTCCGTCAGGGAAACGAGCCGTCTTCGATGCCAGAGGTGATATTTTCACCGTACCTGAGAAGAAGGGAGTTACGTACAACCTGACTCAGACGCAGGGCGTACGGGAAGTTTTTCCTGCATGGTCACCCGACGGTCGCTGGATTTCCTATTATTCCGACATGACGGGGGAATATGAGGTTTACGTGATTGACAAAGATGGAAAAGATGAGCCGAAACAACTCACAAAAGGGAGCCATGCCTGGAAATATCCGGCCATCTGGTCACCAGATTCCAAGTGGCTGCTTTACTCAGACCGGACACAGAAACTAAGGCTATTGAACGTGAATTCAGGCGATATCACGGTTGTTGACAAAGCTGATCGCCGAGATATCCGGGATTACACCTTTTCTCCGGACTCCACCTGGATTGCCTATACCAAGAACGGTGTTAACGGACAGCAGGCGATCTGGGTTTACTCGCTGAAGGAGAAGAAACCCGTCCAGCTGACCGGTGACACGTTCAATGATTTCAATCCGGCATTTTCAACAGACGGAAAATTCATGTTCTTTTTGTCAGATCGTGATTTTAACCTGCAGTTTTCTTCCTTTGAGTTTAACTACGTCTACGACAAGGCCACCCGTATTTATGCGATGGCACTGACTCCATCGGTTTCGCCCCTGTTTCCGGATGAGAATGATGTTGAAAAAATCAAGGTGGAGAATAAAGAGGAAGAAAAGAGAGCAGACAAGAAAGCCGATAAAAAAATGAAGGGAAAGAAAGACATCGGGAAATCGGTTCCCATCTCCATCGACTTCAACAATATCTCCAGTAGAGTGGTTGCGTTTCCAATGAAGGCCGCAAACTACTGGAATTTGATTGCAGTAAAAGGGGGAATCGTATACGCAGACGATGCCGGCATTCACAAGTTTGACATCAAGAATAAAAAAGATGAGGTCGTGTTGAAGGGCATCCGCGGTTGCAGCGTGTCTGCTGATGGTAACAAGATCCTGTATCGAAATCAGAAAGACTACGGAATTGTTGACCTGAAGCCTGGACAAAACGCTGGTGGTGGTTTATTGAATCTTGTCGACCTGACCATGAAAATTGACCCGAGGAAAGAGTGGAAAGACATCTTTGTAGATGGATGGCGCATCTATCGCGACTGGTTCTATGCAAACAATATGCATGGCGTGGACTGGAATGCGATGCGGAAAAAATATGCAGCTCTTGTTCCTTATGTCAGTCATCGAGCCGATCTGGATTACATCTTCGGTGAACTGGTCGGTGAAATGAATGTCGGTCACTCTTACGTGAATTGGGGAGATTTTCCCAGAGTAAAGCGTATAGACACGGGACTCCTGGGATGCGAATTGACGCCGGATATGAAGGCCGGGAGATATGTTATCTCGAAAATCTACGACGGACAGAATTGGGTCAAGGGGCGTCGTTCTCCGTTGACAGAACAGGGCGTCGATGTGAAAACCGGTGACCTGATTCTCAAGATCAACAGGCATGATGTAACAATAAAGGATAATCCTTTCTCATTCCTTGAAGACACTGTAGGCCATCGTCTTTCGCTGACGGTTGAAACGCCTGGTGCCCAGAGCACCATCCGTACGGTCCTGGTGAAACCGATTGCCAGTGAGTTGGCACTTCGGTACATGGACTGGGTCAATTCCAGGCGGGCAATGGTGGACAAGCTCTCAGGTGGAAAGATCGGCTATATCCACGTTCCGGATACGTCATTTGCGGGGAATCGTGAACTTTTCAAAGGGATGTATGCCTATCATAACAAAGAGGCATTGATCATCGATGATCGATACAATGGCGGCGGTTTTATTCCCAGTGTTATGACAGATCTGCTA
>PFTO01000003.1 GCA_002789615.1 Acidobacteria bacterium CG_4_9_14_3_um_filter_49_7
TGCAGTCTCAGACGCATATATTTTTGCCATTCCGGAAAGCTTGTTTACATCCTTGCCCGCATCCCGCATAGATGCAGCCTGGTAAACCAGCAGTCTGGCAGCTTCCACCTGTGTCGCCATATCTGCCAGTTTAAACTGGATGGCCTGAAAGGCTGAAATGCTTCTACCGAATGCCTGACGTTCTTTGGCATACTTCACGGCATGGTCCAGAGCGCCCTGAGCCATACCAAGGCAATAGGCTGCAATCGAAATCCGCCCACCATCAAGAATAGATAAAGCGTTCGTGAACCCTTCTCCTTCCTTTCCAAGCAGGTTTTCCACGGGTACTTCAGCATCCGCAAAAATAAGCTCAGATGTATCACTGGCCCGCATTCCCATCTTGTTCTCTTTCTTTCCGGCTTGAAAACCGGGGAACCCCTTTTCCAGGATAAAGGCCGAAATACCATGATTTCCCTTTTCTGGATCCGTCCGGGCCATGACCACATACGTGTCCGCGTAAGTACCATGTGTAATGAAAGTCTTGCTGCCGTTCAAAATATATTTGTCACCCGTCAACCGGGCTTTTGAGCGAAGGCCTCCGGCGTCTGAGCCCGAACTGGACTCAGTGAGTCCCCATGCACCGAGCGCTCTTCCCTCTGCCAGCGGGATCAGATATTTTTCCTTCTGGCTGTCATTGGCAAATTTTTGAATCTGGCCAGTGCAAAGGGAATTGTGCGCCGCAACGCCCAGACCGATACTACCGTCAACCCGTGAGATTTCTTCCACAATCGAGGCGTATTCGACATAACCATAACCGGCACCGCCCCATTTCTCCGGCACAACGATGCCGAGAAATCCAAGTGCTCCCATCTCAAGAAAAAGCTTCTTTGGAAAAGTCTGAGCCTCATCCCATTCCATGATGTGGGGCCGAATTTCTTTTTCCGCAAAATCACGAGCGGTTTTGCGAAGAAGAAGTTGCTCCTCTGAAAATTCAAAATTCATTTCATACCCCCTCTAATTTTGAAGTTCGGCCAATGTTTTCCCTTGACGCGTTTTTGATTTCTTGTAAAGCGCAATAGATTCCGGAAAACTGCTCATTGCTTTCTTGAATTGCTCATCAATCTTCAGAAACCTCCGGGCTCCGGCTTCCAGACCAAATCTTGTGGAAAGAATTTCCTGCTCAATGGTCGTTCGGATATATGTGATGTCTTTGTCAAATTCCTTCTCAGTGAATTCAATTTTCTGCTCCTTCAAGAACTTCTTGAAAGCATTTATTACCCCTTGGTCCGCCTTGAAATCTCGCGGAATATCGGCATGGGCATTGGTGTATTTAATTGCAAATCGAAAGAAAGCGGATGTTCTGAACCGGAGATTTACCAGAAGACTATCCAGTGTGCCCATATCCACGTCCTTATCCGGTGTAATTCCACCACCTGCATCGACTTTTCTTCCAATTTTTGTCTTGAACAATGGCAGGTCTTTTTCCTTTTTTTCCAGTTTTTGCTCGGTGGGATTAAAATAATCCGCAAAGGAACGGGAATAATCTCTCTGAATACACCTTCCGGAGGCTGTGTAATACTTTGCGGTCGTCAACGCCAGGGCCTCATCACCTCCGATTTTGAACACGCTCTGGACAAGGCCTTTGCCCCAGGATGTCTTGCCCACAATCAGTCCCCGGTCATTGTCCTGAACCGCTCCTGCTACAATCTCAGAACCCGATGCGCTTCCCCGATTGATTAAGACAATCAATGGTAAGTTCTCAAATCCCAAATCCTTCTTTGCAACAAAATCGATCCGGTCTGATGATGTCCTGCCCTTGATGGAAACAATTGTATCCCCTTTGGGAAGAAAAAGGTCGGAAATGTAAACGGCAGCATTCAGTAGCCCGCCGGGATTGTTGCGCAAATCCAGAACCAGCTGTTTCATTCCCTTCTTCCTCAGGCTCTGAAGCGCTTCCAGCATTTCTTCTCCACTTTTCTCACCAAAACTCTTCAGAAGAATATAGCCGGTATCCGCGTCCGCCATAAATGCATATTCTACGGTTCGCTCCGGTATTTCAGCCCGTTCCACGGTGAAATGTAACAGTTTTTTAACACCGGGACGCTTGATTGTAATGTTGACCTTGGTTCCTTTTTTCCCCCTCAAGAGCGAAACGGCACCAGTTGTATTCATGTCCTCAGTGGATTTATCATCGATTTCATAGATGACGTCACCGGACCTGAGTCCGATACGGGCAGCCGGGGTATTGGCAATGGGTGCCACAACTGTAACCTTCCCGTTTCGCATGGAAATAATCATCCCAATACCGAAAAACCGGCCGGCCTGATCCTCATGCATCCGACGATATTCTTCCCGATTCATGAAAACCGAATGGGGATCCAGTGTTTTCAACATCCCGCCAATGGAACCCTCGATGAATTTTTCATAATCGAAGGTTGCAACCGAATGGGTTCTCAAAAAAGCCGAAAGAGATACAAGTCGCCGCAGCCGCGCCTCTTCAGCTGAAGTTGCCGCAATTAAAACCAGGCATAAGACCGCAACCGCCACTGCTACCGTTGCTTTTTTCATACTTAACTATGCTCCTTCAACGCCGGTTCAGTCTTTCATGGTCGACCGGCAATACCTTATTGTTTTTGCTTCCACAGGACCAATATCTGTGCTTCAAAGCTGTCCGCTTCCCCCTTACTCATCTCCTTCAAACAGTCTCTGGCCTAATTGTACCAAAAAAAAGCCCCCAATTGGGGGGGCGATTTGTATGAAAAATGGAGGTCACTTAGAATCAAGTGCAAGGTCAATGCCATAAATCACAAGAAATTCCCTTTATGTGCTCTATTTACCTCATTTCGTTAGTTGTCGGGAAATTTTCATCCGGCTCAAACAACCTTCGAAGACCAATTACTGACGTTATTTTCTGCAGATTATGCCATTCTGGCACGACAAATAATACAGTATGCCGTTTCGTCAGTGACTCATCTCCTCCAGCCTGCGGATTCTTTCTTCTGTAGGCGGATGTGTAGAAAACAATGAAGAGATTCGCCTTCCCGAGAACGGATTCACAATAAACATGTGGGCGGTCTGAGGTGTGGCCCGCTTCAATGGGATGCGTCGTGAAAACTGTTCCAGCTTTCTCAAAGCATTTGCAAGATAACGGGGATTTCCGGAAAATTTCGCTCCCCCGCTATCCGCAAGGTATTCCCGTGAGCGGGATATAGACATCTGGATAATCGACGCTGCCAACGGGGCAATGAACATGGCAATCAACAAGCCGAAAATGCCACCGTCATCATCGTTTGATCTCCCCAATCCGCCAAATATCGCGCCCCAGCGAGCTATACTTGCCAGTATCATGATTGCGCCGGAAAAGACTGCCACAATTGAGCCGATGAGAATGTCCCGGTGAACCACATGAGCCAGTTCATGTCCCAGCACACCCTTTAGCTCATTCCTGTCTAGAATTTGAAGAATCCCCTCCGTAACGGCAACAGCCGCATGCTTTGGATTCCTGCCGGTAGCAAAGGCATTGGGTGCGGACTCAGGCACGATATATATCTTCGGCATGGGTATTTCCGCCGCAACCGACAATTCCTGCACAATTCCGTACAATTCAGGTGCGTCAAGTTGTGAAACTTCTTTCGCATGATACCGTTTCAGCACGATGCTGTCAGAGAACCAGTAGGAAAAGAAGTTCAGGGCAGTGGCAATTACAAGGGCCAGTACCATACCTCCCTGTCCACCCACCATTCCTCCAATCCACACAAATAAAAGGGTAATTGCTGTCATCAGTACCATGCTTTTAATCCAGTTTGTCATTGACTCCTCCCTGTTGCCAAATCATTCCTTCGGATGAGAATATAGATCATCCAGTTCTTTTTTCAACAGCTGCCCTCAAAATTTTTTTCCGCGATTGCATCTATATCCGCCAATGAGTTCGCGTTCTGAACGAGGGAAGCAAAATGGTGCCCGAATTTCATGTTTCTCGAAAAATACCAGGTAAACTCCTTGATTCTTCCGAGAAAAACGGTTTCTTTGAAATATCCGGAAAAAAGCCGAATCGCTTCTATGTAAACTCTCAGGAGAAATTCCGATGTAATTTCCGGGGAGTTGCCAGCGATTGAGCTGAATATCCATGGTTTCTGCACTGCTGCCCGACCGATCATCACCCCATCACAGCCGGTTTCTGAGAACATGCGCAAACAGTCATCCCTTGTTTTTACGTCTCCATTTCCAATCACCGGAACCTTCATCAACTCCGTCATATAACCGATGTATTGCCAGCGGGGAACCCGCTTCAACTTTTCACCGGTCAAGCGGGGATGAATTGTCACCGCGTCAATTTTGTTTTCGATCAAAACTCCCGCCAGTTCGCCCAGAAAGCCCCTGTCCGCCTTTTTTCCCAAACGAATTTTCACAGTAACCGGTACCGTTGCTACCGCTTTCATGGCCTGCAGAATTTTGCTAACCATTGCGAGGTCATTCAGAAGATGCGCGCCCGCCTTCCTTTTTTTCGCAATTTCAGGAGCGGGGCAGGCGAGATTCAAATCCACTATATCTGCAGGCCCCTCACAGAGTTTCCGCGTCGCGATCTCCGCTTCTTCAGGGTCCGAGGTGAATACTTGATAAGAAATGGGATGTTCTCCCTCGTCGCACTGTCCATAGCTGGGCCAGTTAAAATTTTCCCCCGGCAGTGCCCGCGCGCTGAGCATTTCCGTAAAAACCATACCCGGAGCACCGTACTTTCTTACCAGGCGCCGAAAAGGAAGATGGCTGATTCCAGCCATTGGTGCAAGAATCAACGGTGAGTTGACTGGGATAGCTCCAATTCTGAATCCATTTGGTATCAAAACTTCAACTCCTCAGCTTCCCGCCACCATCATGCGATGAAACCGGACAGAAGGAGCCAGCACAGAAGAATCCGGTCGGGCGTCAGCCGCAATCCAGTCAATGCCGGCCAGCATCTCCTGAAAAGTACCCGAGATGGTGAATTCACTGACCGGGTAAAGTACTTCCCCATTTTCAATGAAAAAACCTTCCGCACCCCGGGAGTAGTCCCCGGTACGGATATCAGCCCCCTGCCCCATCAGACCGGTAACCAGTATTCCTCTGGAAGTCTCTGCAATGATGTCTTTCACTGTTCCCTTTCCCGGTTCCACAACAAAGTTAGAACTTCCACCCGCGCAACCATTGGGCATCATTCCCAACCGATGTGCCGCGTATACGCTGAGAAGATAATTCTGCAAAACTCCGGACTCCAGAACAGGAAAAGCCCTGGTTTTCACCCCATCCAGGTCAAAAAGTCTGGAACCCAGCCCCCGTGCAAGAAACGGGTCTTCCCGGATGGTCAGGACCTGGCTGGCAATTTTCTTACCAATTGAATCGACTAAAAAGCTCTCTCCCCGATAGATACTACCACCGCTCAGTGCCTGGGATATGCCCCCGAAAAAGGATTGTGAGGAATTGGGGTCAAAAATGATCGAAAACTCTCCCGTGGGCGGCTTTCGAGAACCAATCTGCGCCAGAGTACGGGAAGCGGCCATTTCTGCAACCTTGTCCGAACTTTCCAGATCCTCAACATGAATTGCGCTTGTAGACCAGCCGTTTCGTTGCTTTCGACCCACGTTGGCAGAGTCTCCGCTCTTATCGTCCACCGTCAGGGAGACTCCAAGTGAAAAATCCGTACCCTCAAACCCCTCGGAAAAATCATAAGAACACGCAAAGGCTCCAGCCACTTTTGTCACAGAGGCGGCTGCTCCGGTTGATGCCAGACGTTTGTCTACAGCAAGTGCTTTTGTTTCAAGCTCCCCGGCCTCCATCAACAGCCGTTCCACGGATTGGCTTTCATATGCTTCATCCACCAAATCCAGCTTTGCATCTGAAGCACCAATCGTCTCTTTTTCCGGAATTACATACCATGGATCCGGATCCACTACCTGTATCAGCTCCCGCACAGAAGACAATAAAAAACGCCTCCCTTCCGGAGAAATATCTGAACCGCTGGCGGATGCGGTGCGTCCGTCCCGGGATGCCACAACAGACATGGATATACTCTCGGAAAAACGGCTATTTTCAGGCTTTCCATTGCGAACCTCAACTTCCCGATCCTCCACCGCGCTGACATAGACCCGCACGTATTCAAAATCTGATCCGGCCTTCCGTACCAGTTCTGCCGCAATTTCCCGGTACACATCTTTACTCTTCATTGGAAGCGCCTCCGACTGTCAGTTCTGAAATACGCACTGTCGGCAACCCAATTCCAACTGGAACGGTTTGTCCTTTCCCGCAAATCCAGGTCCCTGTACTCAATTTGAAGTCATTTCCCACCATGTCCACACGGTTCAACGCATCTGGTCCGTTACCAATCAGCGTCAGATTCTTTATTGGTGTCGTAATCTTACCGTTTTCTATGAGATATGCCTCGCTGGGAACAAAAACAAAATCACCGCTGGCAATATTGACCTGGCCACCGGCAAATGCAACGCAATAAACGCCCTTTTTGACGTTATCAATGATTTCCTCCGGGGGAGTCTGACCATTGTCCATGAAGGTTGTACGCATTCTGGGAATCGGGGCATACTGAAATGACTGACGCCTGCCATTTCCGGTTCGAGCCATCTTCAACACGTCAGATGTAATTCGGTCATCCATAAAACCGCTCAGTACCCCTTTTTCAATCAGGACACTTCTTTCAGTGGGGGTCAATTCATCATCGAATCCCAGGGCTCCCCGGTTGGAAGCGATGGTGCCATCATCCACAATCGTACACAGCGGAGATGCCACCTGCTCCCCAACCCGGCCCGTATATGCGGATGTTTTCTTCCAGATGAAGTCTGCCTCAAGCGGATGCCCCACTGATTCATGAATCAATACCCCTGATTCACCCGGAGCCAGAACAACCGGCATCATACCGGCAGGAGCCGGTTTGGCATCCAGCATTATTATCGCCTGTTTTGCGGCCTGACTGCCGATCATTTCCGGTGACTCCACCTGTTCAAACACTTCAAAACCCATTCTCATTCCAACACCGCTTCTACCAAACTGGACATTTCCATCCCTGGAAGCTCTGGCAGAAGCAGAAACGGTCACCATCGGGCGAATATCTTCTCCCCATTCTCCTTCACTGTTGAAAATCAGAATCCTGTCATCCGTGTCTGTCATATTGATGGTTACCCGGTCAATGAGAGGATCATAAGATTCTGCCGCTTTTAACACACGACGAACCAGTTCTGAACGAACAGTCACGTTGGCTTCAAGCAGTGGAATTTTCTGGGGATAAAGCATGCCGGCAGAAATCCGGTGCTCCTTCATCCCTTGCGTTCCACTCTTTCCGCTCGCTGCAATCGCCTGAGCGAAGCCGGCCGCGCTGACAACATCATCCAGCTCAAAATTTTCACAGAAAGAATATCCAGTACTCTCCCCATCCACAATCCGGATTCCGGTCCCGGCTGAGACAGAGCGGGTGGCTGATTTTACAATTCCATCTTCAATCCGGACACTGGTCGTTACTCGATACTGAAGAAAAATGTCCGAAAATGTCCCCTTCCGAATTCCAGAAAAAACCCGGTGGGCATCCTCAGCGGAAAACGGTATCACACCTAACCTGTTCATCGGTCTGTCAGGGAGCTGTTCTCCCTATATGTTATTCTTTTCAAATTATGTTACACCCATTCTTACTTTCCGGCTTTCGCTTCGGTCAACAGCACCGCGTACTTATATCCATAGCCAAAATCCTTGTTCAATTCCACCTTACCGGACAGCATTACGGTGTCACCCACTTTGAATTCAGCATCTGTCGTCGCAACAAGGTATCCGGCGCCGCTGGAGGCATCCGCAAGATGAAGCCAGTTCTTCTTCATAATCATCGGAAGATACTTGGTCACAAGCCCGTGGATCAACACCACCTTACCGGAATACTTTTCCGGGTTTTTCAACAGTTCACCGATGGATATGGACCCATTCTGAGGCTTTACTCCGGAAGCGTCAAAGTCTTTGGCTCCGGTCATATGGCCATTTCCCTTCTGATGGGGATTTGCCATTGCCTGTGCCGCCTCTGTTCTATGGGGGTTACTTGTCATACTTGACATTCCCATGCCCATGGGCTTGGAAGTCGCTGTGGCCTTTCCTTTCCCATTTACCAGTACATCATCAGCGAAATAGATCGCATCAAACGTACGATCCAGAGATTTCACGTGAAATTTCTCCATCTTCATTGGATTAATCAACTGTACAGCATCGCCCTTTTTCGCTTTATTCGGTCTGGTAGCCGCCCAGAAATTACCCGCTTCTCCTTTGATTTCCAGGTAACAATAACCTCCACCGCTTTTCACCGTGAGCACAGTCCCGGAAAACGGTGCCGGCTTTGCCTGCTTCGCGTCGACTGCCTTACTTCCACAACTTATCTGTGATACTACTAATAATAACGTCATTACAATAAACTGTTTCATTACCTTTACTCCTTTTCTCCCTGTTTTTACAGAGCTTAGTTTATTTTTATTCCATGCTGTATCAATCAAACTATGCGTGTTATTTTACACATTTATAGATGCTTGGTAGCCTCTTCCAACCAATCCAGGTCGTCTCCCTGCAATAAAGGTGAA
>PFTO01000037.1 GCA_002789615.1 Acidobacteria bacterium CG_4_9_14_3_um_filter_49_7
GTGGATCTGCTGTTTTCCGAGGGACATCCTGTTCGCGTGAAAACATTGTCCCAGATCAGTGCACCCGCCAGAAGCAGGGAACAGTTTTATCACATCATGGACATGCTGGCACTGGTGCAGCCGGAGGAATTGGATTCACAGACTTTGAATGATGATGGACAGGAGATTCTTCTGGTGGTTCTCTGTAGCAGGGAATCTCCTTTTCGAAATCTGGCTCAGCATGCCGCGGGAGTGTTTGATGCAGTCGGGCTATAAGTGGACGCTTTTATTCATTGTAGCGGTTAGTCATACAGCACTGGTAATTACGGGCGAAATGCCGTCTCAGCTTTTCTTTCTGATGCCGGTAACGGCAGCAGGCTACCTGGGACTGATCAAGGGTAAAAGACCTGTCAACCGAATTCTCCTGAATGTGGCTGCTCTCGTAACATTGTTATTCTTTTTGTCGGACATGTTTGTGATTTCCGGAGATCTGCTAATCGCTGTTGGAAATCTGACTCTGGCTTTTCATGCAATCAAAAGTTTTGACATCCGGACCCCGGGAGATGGCCTGCAAGTGTTCTTCATGTCAGTGATTCAGCTTGTTGTGGCATCTGAACTTGATCAACCACTGATATTTGGGGCCATTTTCCTGGTTTTCATCGCCTCTTCGGTATTATTTATCATGGCGTCCCATCAGGCAGCTCAAGTGGGAAAAATGCCCCGGGGTCTGTTGAAATTAGGAATTATTTTGACACTTGTGGTTCTGCCGGTGGTGGCGTTGATCTTTGTTCTGATGCCCCGTGGGGCAGGGGGATTGTTTGGCAGCCGGAATCGGCAGAAGGCAATGTCAGGCTTTGACGATAAGGTGTCTATCGGAACATTTGAGGAAGTTATCAGCAGCGCAGATGTCGTAATGCGAATCACGATGCCCGACGGACAAGCGGTGGAACCATACTGGCGGGGAAAGGTGTTTGAAACCTATGAAAAGAATTCCTGGGAGAGTCGATGGACCCATGGCTTTCCATACCGGAATCGGAAAGGGGAAATTCAATTTGCGCGAAAAATGCCGAAAAAAGGAATTGTCCAGGCCGTACTGCTGAAACCACCAAAGAGTGGAACCGTGTTTGGAATCAGCGAAATTGTCAGCATTGCTTGCGACAGCCGCTGGGTGGTTCAGTATCCCAATGGTGAGGTAGCTGTATCAAGGCGACGGAAAAAACGCTTGAACTATCAGGTAGTGAGTACCGGTGAGCAGCCAAAGGTTCGGAAAAAGACATTGGATTTATATCGCCAGCTTCCGGATGGCATGGAAAGAACGGCGAAGCTGGCTGAAAGCATTACCTCAGGGGCTAGAGACGAAGCGGAAAAATGTCAGGCGATCATGAACTGGCTCAGAAAAAACTGCAGCTATTCCCTGAAGGTCCCTCTGGCCGAAAGTGTGGGCAATCCTATTGAAGATTTTCTGTTTCATACAAAGAAGGGCTATTGCGAATATTATGCTACGGCCATGGTGCTGATGCTCCGGTCCGTGGGAGTCCCTGCGCGGATCGTGGCAGGTTACCGGGGTGGAGATTTTAATCCCTACGGTGGATACTATGTTGTGCGACAGGCCAATGCGCACACATGGGTGGAGGCAGCCATCGGGCCGCGGTGGGTTCGGTTTGATCCAACTCCTTCAACCGCAGGTGGTAGCCGTTCCATTTTTAGTAATTATCTTGATATTCTTGGATTTGCATGGGATCGATATGTGGTGGGATACTCAGTGGAAGACCGACAGACATTGCTGGGACAGTTGAAATGGCCGGGTTCAGGCGCGGAGAATACTGGGCGGCTGCCGGCGATGGCCATTGCAATGCTCATCGTGGTGGGAATTTCTATGGTTGTTGGTCGGATGTTGTTCTTGTGGCGCCGGAAATACACGTTTCAAAAACGGATGCGTCCTGTTTCTATACTGGCTGTCCAGATAATAAAATGGCTGTCCAGGGCGTACCCGGAAACAGCGGACATGAGCTGGAGAGCGGCGACCAGAAAAGTTCAGGATATTTCCCTCCAGACCCGGCTGAGATTATTCTTCGAGAAATATGAAACGCTGCGCTTCGGCTCCGGACCACTCCCCACGAAAGAACAAGTGGAAGAATTGAAAGAGCTTGCACGGGACGTACAGGGGAAAAACAGGAGCAGAAGTGATGAGTGAGGCGTGATGGGTTCAGAAAAGGCGGAACTGGAAAACTCCCTGATTTTTCTGCCCCCTACTTCAACGGAAACACCCAGTCAGGTATCCGTTGGGGGCCTATTCCGGGATTGTGATGGCGATCCGAAACCCAACGTCATTTCGTTTTGTTTCCGGTAATGCACCGGATCGGTGACTGGAAGTGCAGGAAAAATCACTGCTTTTGTAACTGCCACCTCTCAAAACACGCCGGTCTCCCCAGGCTTTGAAAACCGGGTTTTGGCTTTCGTTCTTTTCGTATTTCTGGAAAAAACGGTAACTGCTGCCACGGTATTTTTCATTCTTTCCAGGAGAAAAAGGATCCTGATATCGGTCACTGCACCACTCGTACACATTCCCGGACATGTCATAAAGGTGAAGGTCATTGGGTAATGTGCTCTCTACAGGACGAGTACTTCCCCGCCGCTTTCTTCCGCTGACGCAATATCGTGAGTCCATCTGATTGCCCCAGAAAAATATGGACATTCGACTGGCCCGGCAGGAGAATTCCCATTCAGCTTCGCTGGGAAGCCGCACGGCGAGACCGCTTTTCTCAGACAGCCATTGGCAATAATCCATTGCCATGCTCCAGGATACGTTGATTACGGGTCGCTTGCCCCGACCAAACCGGGCATCATTTGGCAGCGTTGTGCCGGTTTCTCTGCAGAAAGCGTCGAATTCGTCAAAGGTTACTTCGTGTTGGCAGATGGCAAAGGGATTGATTTTCACCCAGACCTGTGGCTGGTTGTTGTCACTATTTCCTTTTTCTGCCGGGGACGCGCCCATGAAGTAGCTGCCACCGGGGACAACGACCATATCCATTTTCTTCATCGTGGCTGGAAAGTCCCGCTTTACAATGAGTTTTGTGAGTTCTCTTTCCGCCTCTTTCCTGTGGTATGCCTTTTGCCCGAATTCTGCCAGATAGTGCTGAAAAGAGGCGATTGTGTTGCTTACTTTTGCCCGGTTAAACTGCTGCTCGTCCCGCTCAGCCCTGTCTACAAATGCCCGGGCATCGGAAAAATGATTGGCGCTTTTTCCGAATCCCTTAAGGTAATCCTGATAGTCAATAAGGGCACTGGATTGGAGCGCTTTCCGGTAAGCCTGTTCATCATGTCGATTTCGACTGGACCGAGTTAGAATTACTGCAATCGCCACTGCAACAACCAGGACAAGCGCAATAATGGAGAACATTAGTCCATATTTCTTCTTTTTCCTGAGTTTTTCGACCTGAATTGCCTTCGTCATTGTTTCTGTGGCGAATTCTTCCTGCCGTATAGCCTGAACCAGTCGACGATGTGTTTCGATTCCCTCTGCCAGGTCGAACCGGTTTTCATTCAGAAGAATTTCATCCAGTGCGGAAACCTTCCGTTTCCGGTCTCTCAAGGTGACTTCCGGCATTTGCAATGCGTGCTGATAATGGCGCAAAACTGCTTCTTTTTCCTTTTCTTTTACCAGTTGTTGTGTAACGCGATAGATTGTGGTCTGGTTATTCTGGATGCGAACCTTGTCCGTGAATCGAAAGCCGTCACCGGAAATGGTGATGGGATAAACACCCCGCTTCAGATTGTCTATGGTTGCAGGGCATTCGTGACTTTCCCCTTCAATTCCAACCTGGCAGTCATCCATCTCACTCTCAATTGTCAGTGCGCCTCCACGTTCTTCAAGGACTAGCTTTACATTGAGAATTGGAAGGCTTAGAAAAATTTCCTTGGAGGTGAAGTGGCGATGGGTTGCTCCTTCAAGAACGTGGCGTCCGAACGGGACATCCTGAAAACTGAAGGCCGCGTCTTCCGTCAGTCCCGCCTCCTGGCCGTCCAGTGAAATCGTACAGTTCATATTGGTAGTAACGTTCACAACTCCTCTTGGTTTTTCTACTGCGTTGTGACTGCCTTCGTTATCCATTATTTTTTCTCCAAATCAAGTACTGCCTAAATTATAGCGAAAAAACTCAAATACGGCAACTTGTCCCATTGTGGCGAGGAAAAGCGGGCGTTGTGCGTACGTGTCAGAACCAGGAACTGGCAATCAAAGAAAGACCGGGACACGTTCGAAATGTTTCGAATGTGTCCCGGGAATAGTTACATAATTGGAGGCAGTCTATTTTTCCATGGACCGAATCTTTAAGCCGAGTAGAATCAGTAAGATAAAAAACAGTCCACCAAACCAGTAGAAGGAAGTCCGGCGCTTCGTAACTTCCATCAGACGTTCCTTTGCCAGTTTCTGGATGTTCGTTACGTCCACCAGCGCGGCCTTTGCAATATGGTCCAGATAATCAGAACTGAACTTATGGGTGGCAGTACGGGATTTGATGTAGGCAGTTTTGGCATCCTGAAGTTTCAGCATGGCATCATCCATCAACATTCCCTTCTCCGCAGCATTGTTCACCATTTCCCGGGTTTCCATGAGTTTGGTTTCGAGACCGGTCAGGGTTTTGTACATGGCCTCCATTGTTTTAAATGCCGGTTCTGTGGAATCATGGCAGTTGAGGCAGACGCCCTTGTCAGTGGAAAGCATGGCATCCGTGGGTGGTTTGATTGCATGGTTACTGTGGCATTCCACGCATCCCCTGAGCCCAATTTCATCCCATTCTTTGTGGGGACTTTCGTCAAAAAGTTTCTGGTTCATCACATGACAGGTCCCGCATACTTTTTCCACTGATGCCGCACCGGGAGGCGCTGCCCCGTGATTGCCGTGGCAATCATTGCAGGTGGGGGCCGAAAGATCGTGCTTTTTGTAAAGGGCAGTGGCATGTACACTGCTTTTGTAGTCGGCCACTTCATTTCCGGAAATGTCGAACTGTGCCATTAATTTCTTGTCTCCATGGCATTTTGCGCAGGTATCAACCACATTTTCCGGATAAACATGGGAACGCGGATTCATTGCTTTGAGGACGTCATGGGCACCATGGCAGCTTGCGCAAGTGGCGGCACGGCCGTCCTCCTTTTTCATAATGTTAATTCCGTGGTTGGATGTCATGTAATTTTTCAACTGGTCTGTCCGGGAGTTCGGATCATACTTTTTCATAAAAGATTCATTTGCATGACAGGTACCACAGAGCTTTACAATCTGTATGGGACCAGGTTTTCCAATCCATCCCTTGCTCCGGCTGTGAGCTGCTTTCATGTTCTTGGCGCTCGGGTCGCCCCCGTGACAATTGGCGCAGTTAATATCATTTTGCTGATGGATGCTGTTTTTCCACTGGGTTACGGGCTGAGAAAGACGTCCCTTCAATTTGCTGTGGCATATTTCGCAGGAGGTCTCATCGGCATGAACTCCCAGGCCGAACGAAATTAATGCGATCAGAATCAGAATTGTTCGTGTTTTCATTTCAGACCTCCTATCAGGAAAATCGGGCATAAATGGTTATGGCGATCAGAAAGATGATAGCCAGAACACCAATAATTGTGAACCAGGGAGATTTCTCCTCTCTTGATGCCTTTCGGTCAAGAAAAGGAACCAGGAGAACCAGTGCTCCAGCGATGCTGATCAGTGTGATCCCAATCAATTCACCGGAAATACCAATAAAGAAAGGAGGCATCCATTTCAGTGTCTGATACATGGAGAGAAAATACCATTCCGGCTTAATGCCAGCCGGGGCAGAAGCAAAGGTATCCACAGCATGCCCAAGTTCCCACGGAAAAAATGTTGCCAGTCCTACGAGCACGATCAGTGCGCCCAGCCACATCATCAGGTCCCGGAGCATAAAGTTGGGGACAAATGGAATTTCGCCTTTTTCTTTAATACCAATGGGTTTACTCATTCCCTGTGCCTGTATAAGGAGCAGGTGGATACTCAGAATGCCAATAATTACCAGCGGAAGTACTGTTACGTGGATTGCGAAAAAGCGGCTGAGGGTTGCTCCCGTGACATTTTCCCCTCCGCGAAGAATCAACAGAAGCCAATGACCAATTACCGGCGTGGCAGCGACACTTTCCGTTCCAACACCTGTCGCAAAAAATGCCAATTCATTCCAGGGAAGCAGATAGCCGGTAAATCCGAAGCCCATTGCAAGTACAAGGAGGATGAAACCGGAAACCCAGGTCAACTCCCGGGGTTTTCGGTAGGCTTTCAGGAAATATTTTGCAAACATGTGAATAAATATTGCCAGTATCATCAGATTTGCGGACCATGAATGGATGGAACGGATCAGCCATCCGTACGGAACCTGAGTGACGATAAATTCAACACTTTTGAATGCTTCTCCAGCAGTCGGTTTGTAGTACAGGAGCAGGAGAATGCCAGTGACAATCTGCACCGTGAAAAAAAACAGGGCAACTCCTCCGAAGAGGTGAAGCGGAGTGTAGCGGTGTTTGGGCACGGTTTTTTCCAGCGTCAGATGACGAAGAGTAGACAGATCCAGCCGTTCCTCCACCCAGGCGTTTATTTTCTTCAACATCACGCTTCCCTCCTCTTGACATATACTTCTTGTCCCTTAACGAAGCACACATACTCTTCAAGGGGACGGGGTGGTGGTCCAGAAATCACGTTACCGTTCAAGTCATAGTGGCCATTGTGGCATGCGCACCAGATATGCCGTTCTGCACTGCTGTATTGAACGGTGCAGCCAAGGTGAGTGCAAACAGCGGAAAATGCGCGGTAATCTCCACCTGGAGTCATAATCAGAATGCCGGGTTTGCTCCCGAATTTGAACAATTTTGCTGTATTTGGTGTCAGTTCATTGGTCTTTGCGGCTGCAACAGACGATACAGCCGTCTCCTGTTTCTTTACGGGAGTTAGATAATGGACAAGCGGACTCAGGACCGCAGCCACCCCCCCCAAGCTGAAAATACCCAGCAATCCGTTCAAAAACTTTCGTCTTGATGAATCCATAAAAACCCCTCCCTTTTCAAAGCGAACGATATTTTTCTTTACCGCACATGTTTCTAATGAATCATAATTCAAGAAACTGCAAAAGTCAACGAAGCAAAGGCTCCACGTGCGATCGTGCTATAATACCGACCGGACCGCTTGCAGGTTCAGGAGGGGCAATGAGTTTTGGATATATCACCCGGCGCTTTCGTTTTTGTGCGTCCCACCGTTACTGGGTTTCGGGCTGGGATGAAGAACAAAATCAGGCAGTTTTTGGTTCCCGCACATCGAAATATGGGCATGGACACAATTACACCCTGGATGTGACTCTGAAAGGTGACGTAAACCCGATAACCGGAATGGTAATCAACCTGTCTGAAGTGAAGAAAATTATTGGAGCGGTGGTGAGTCGCTTTGACCATGCCTTCTTGAATGTGGATCTGCCGTACTTTCACAAAATTCAACCCACCGCGGAGAATGTTGCGCGAATTTTCTGGCAACTGATTGAACCGGACCTGCCGGAGGGTGTGTTTCTCCACAGAGTTCGGCTCTACACAACAGAAAGTGTATTTGCCGAGTACTTCGGAAGTGAAGACGAGGCAGTTTTCAGCAAGCGCTTTGTTTTTTCCGCTACCCATCGCCTCAACAGTGATAAGTTAAAGGATGAAGAGAATCGCATCGTATATGGAAAGTGCAACAATAAACACGGGCATGGCCATAATTACGCGGTAATTGTTTCCGTTCGCAAGCCCATTGATTCCGTAACCGGGATGACGATTCCGTTAAAGGTGCTCGAAGAAAAAGTCCGGAATTTCCTAAAAACAGAGCTTCAGGGAAAGCGGCTGGATATGGAAGTTCCCTATTTCAGTGACAAACCGGCCACATCAGAGAATCTGATTGCGTTTATTCATGCAGGACTGGAGCAAGAACTGGGGCCGTTCCTATACCGAATCAAATTGAAGGAAACTGACAACAATTTTTTTGAAACAGGAGAGCTGTTTGATGAATAAAGAAGAAAGGTTCGAAAAGCTTAAGCATCATGTGGAAGAAATTCTGAAACTGGTGGGAGAAGATCCGGCGCGGGAAGGGCTGGTGGATACCCCGAAACGGGTGGCCAAAATGTATCTGAATGAACTCTTAACCGGCTACGGGCAGTCCGTTGATGACGTGGTCAACGGGGCAGTGTTTCATTCAGACTATCAGGAAATGATTGTGGTTCGGGATATTGACTTTTATTCCATGTGTGAGCATCACATGGTTCCGTTTTTCGGTGTGACTCACGTGGCTTACATACCGGACGGAAAAATTATCGGGCTTTCCAAGATTCCCCGGATAGTGGACATGTTTGCCAAACGTCTGCAGATTCAGGAGCAGATGACGGTGGACATAGCCCATACACTGGAAGAACTGCTTCACCCAAAAGGGGTGGCGGTTGTGATGGAAGGCATCCATTTGTGCTCTGTAATGCGGGGAGTTCAGAAACCCCGTAACAAGATGATAACATCCGAAATTCTTGGTGCATTCCGAAACAACCACAAAACAAGGGAAGAATTCCTCAGTCATATTTCCAGACCTTTCCACTTGAACGAATAGCTTGTTTGTTGCCATTCGGGTCGGACGGAAAGAGAGTTTCACTTAAGAGCACCCAGAGAGCACTGAGGGCACGAGGAAGGGTAGCGGAGAATCTACACAAAGGCAGGAAATAAAAAGTTCAGGGAGTGAGATTCCTCTCGCAAAGACGCAAAGAACGCGAAGGGAAGATGATCTTGAATTTGAATAAATCCTGAGAATTGGCCGGCGGTCCCTTGCTCTTCATTCGCTCGCACTCGCACGCGCACTTTCTGCTGCCCACACCCACATCCACTCTATTTGGCACACATAAATTACTTTGCTAATCCATCTTGAAACGCGCTATACTGATAATAACAAAGTGCAACGGGAAGGCAGGTAGAGATTGAAACGAATTGTCCTGGTTCAGCCCCTACTCTTTTTTCTGGCAGTGATACTCCTTGGCGGGGCCTGGCAACTGCAACATCAAAACAAGGCTCGTTATGCCCGAAATGAATTTCAGGTTCTGAGCCAGCAATTCTCCATTCGTCTGCGTGAATTCATTAAGACCAGGATTGCAATCACAGAGCGACTCGCCAAATCCGCTCATGCCAGTATGTTGACTCCTGAAAACTTTGAGATGCACGCACTGCCCGTATACCTCAGCTTTCCCGGTTTCGAAGCCATCAACTATATTAACGGAAAAGGCACGATTGACGCAGTCGTTCCGGTGGAAACGAATCGTCCGGCTCTAAACTTAGATCTGATGACCACCGTTCATTTTCGAGAGCATTTTCAGGAGATCATGCGAACGGGGCAAACCCTGGTTTCCGTTCCAATGGAGCTTTTTTCCGGGGAACCTGGAGTGGCCATACTTGTTCCGGTGCAGGGAGAGAAAGGTCCGGTTGCGGCGATTGCCGGTGTTTTAGATGTGCACAAGATAATGGAAATATGTTTTTCCCGTCGGGAACTTATGACTTACCATTTTCAGCTAATGGATGCCGGAACAGGCAAGAGACTTTTTTCCGCCAACGCGGCGACAGTCAAAAAAAATGGCAAGGATAGTTTTGAGACTGTTAACCTGGCGGTTGGATCACGGACGTGGGAGATGAAGGTATTTAAAGCCGGTGCGGCCGGAAACGATCTGGTTTTCGTTTTTCTTACCTGGCTGGCAATTATTCTTTCAGCCGGGAGCCTTTCTTATTTTGCCGGGCGGTTTTTGCGAAATATCAAGGAATTGGCAATTAATGAAGCTCGATTTCGGGTTCTGCTGGACGCCATACCGGATGCCTTTATTCTCCTCGAACCCGGTGGGAGGGTTCTGGACTTCCACGCTCCCGGAGGCTGGACCTGCTGTGAAGACATACCCGAAGGGGCTTCAAATCTTGACGACCTGTTTGCCGCTTCCATGTCTGCGGATTCAATGGAACAGATAGCGATACTTCTTCGGAGATGCTTTGAAAATCAGGAAATTCAGTCTTTTGAGGCACAATTTTCCTGGCCCGACGAGAAACTGGACGTGGAAATGCGCATTATTCCCTATGGCGAGGACCTGGCGCTGTTGATGGTTCGAAATATCAGCAAGCAGAAACAGGCGGAAATGTGGCTGAAAGCATCGAGAGAGCGCTACCAGACGATCTTTCAGGAGTCTCAGGATCCGATTTTCGTCACCACTCTTGGAGGGCGCTTTGTGGAAATGAACCGGGCGGGACTCAATTTCTTCGGGTCAAAGACACTGGGACATCTGAAGTCAATACCGGTTGAAGAAGTTTATGCGGATAAGGTTGAAAGGGTGAAGTTGTTAAAAGCTCTGAGGGAGAACGGATTCGTCCGGAACAGACATCTGGTTTTGAAACAATTAGATGGAACAAAACGGGAAGCTTTGATTTCCGTTCGATTGTTGGAGGGCGAGCCTGGAAATGAGAGTATTCTCGTGGGGACATTCCATGACATAACAGAGCTGAGCGCGTTGCAGAAACAATTGCTCCAGGCACAGAAAATGGAAAGCATCGGTAGATTGGCCGGAGGCGTAGCGCATGATTTCAATAATATTCTGAGCGGCGCATTGGGCTATGCGTCCCTGATGAAGACCAAGATGCCCCCCACCCATCCCTTCTATGACTATGTGGAAACGATTGAACGGGGCGCGGTCCGCGCTTCTGAGTTAACCGCACGACTTCTTGGATTTGCAAGACAGGGGCAATTTGCAATGATTCCCCTGGATGTCAACAAGATTGCCATGGATACTGCAAAACTGCTGCAGAGCACAATCAATAAAACAATTGAGGTTCATCTGGATTTACAGGATGGGATCCCTGCCATTTCTGGAGACCCCTCTCAGATTCACCAGGTGATAATGAATCTATGTGTCAACGCGCGGGACGCCATGCCGGACGGAGGAAAACTGACTCTGACAACTGGGAGCCGCCACATTGGCAGTCCGCCTGGAACAGTGGATCAACCGCTTCAGGAAGGCACTTACGTTTTTA